>PWGE01000032.1 GCA_003554345.1 Candidatus Sumerlaeota bacterium
CAGAATAAAAAACTGGCCATGGAACTGGGAGAAAGTATGGACAGGCTTACGACTATTCGTATGTTGCGGGCGGCAGAAGGTATGATTCAGATGCTGCAGTATCTCTCTCTTCCCAGTGTTGTTATTGAGCTTTATAACATTGATCTGGAAGACGATATAGAATTTTATTCCTCCGAGGAAAATCTTTTGGCGCTCTCCCGGGCAATGAAAAGTGGAGTTAAGGATTTTATAGAATGATCAATAATAAAGGGAAAGGCAATCATAAAAATTGACTGAAAACCGGAAGTTAAAAGATATATTATTTTCTCTTTATCAAACCCGAATACCTCTTAATGTAGTCCTTTTGCTCATTGTCCTTATCTTCTTTTTCACCATATTTATTGGTTTTTTCTTTTTTTCCCGCATGTACTTTGGCACAGATGAACAGGTTATTAATGCTTCTCCAAGAACCGCGGAAGAGCCGGTCATTATTAATGAGAGAGAAGTGGGGGAGATTGTCGTCTTGTTATATACCATGGATGGTGTTCACCTGGAAAAAGAACAATTACAGGTGGCCCTCTCTTCAGAATCTCATCAGAGATATAGAGAAATAATACAACTGTTTATCAGAGGACCGTATAATAAGCGATTTCAGGACTTTTACTCTGAGGTAGAGGTGAAAAGTATGTTTGTTCAGGATGACATACTCATTGTGAATTTATCTGAAAACTTCCCGGCAAAGTTTGAAAATGCTTCCTTAAATACCACAATTGTTCACCTGTACAGCCTGATAAATACGCTGCTTATTAATATTCCTGACGTGCAGGGGGTTCAGATTCTGATAGAGGGTACACCTCAGCAAACATTGAATGGCTGGATAGACATTTCTGTTCCCCTCCTCCTGAATCAGAGTATAATCAGGGAATAAGGTCTGCATGAAAATTCTACTGCCCAGAATTATCTCATGTGTTGGTATTATTGGTGTGGTTATATGGTCGCTGTACTGGTTTGCCTATTATATAGGTCAGAATATCAATCTCTTCCGTTTTGTTTACCAGTTTATTGATAACTGGCAGGCTCCTTTTTACCGGGAAAATTTTTTGCTTTTTCCCTGGGGATACCTGTCGTTTATTTTTATTATACTTTTTCTCACCACCTTACTGGGTTCGCTATTCATTGCAAAATGTATTCCCTATCTAAAACTGCGCTATCTCTTTGTGCAGGGTTTATGCCTGGGAATGGGAGTTATGGCTTTCTTATGGGAAAAAGCCGCAATTTTCAATCTCCTTAATCCTTATATGATTATTGCTTCTTTTCTGATTTTTCTACTGATTATAATTTTTATGCCTTCCCGGGGTCGAGATAATATGCCGCTTCTGAAAGAGGAAAGTCGATGGGGAGGATGGGAGTACTTTTTCTTTTTTCTACTGGTGATTGTGAATGGTTTTATTCTCTATTGGGCAGTTTTTTATCCTGTAAGTTATTGGGACGGTCTGATATTGTACGTTCGTTATGCCCGGGAAACTTTTCTTATGGAAGGATTTCCTGTTCGTGTGACCCTGCAGGTAGGAGATGGGCTGGGAGCTAATTATCCTCACTTTTTTGAGGTTTTTTCAGCTGGTATTGCCGTATTATATGGAGTCTGGGATGATGTCGTTGCCCGGGTATTTCCTCCTCTTATGGGAATCGCTACTCAGGTCTTCATCTATTTGACAGGACGCTTGATTTTTCGTTCTTCACGACTGGCCCTGGTGGCGACCCTCCTCTTCAGGATAGTTCCTTATGTTGTAGCATATAATATTTATGCCTCTAATTATGCCACTGCCATGGCAATGACGGCCCTGTTTTTTTATTACATCACAGCTTTTTTTAAGAACGGGGGATGGGGTTACTTTTTGCTGGCAGGATTGATTGCCGGATTTGCAGCACATTTGAATTATCTCATGCTCATATTGCCAGCATTTTTCGTATTTTCCGCCCTTGTCTACATGTGGAAAAACACAACCGTGAGGACGTGTAAAATACTCTGGATAACCGTAGGGATATCGTTGGTCATTGCCAGTACCTGGTATATCCGCAATTTTATTGTCACAGGTAATCCTGTCTACGCCTTTTATCATGAAATTTTCGGGGGTAAGAATATAAATCCTGAGATTGAGGAGTTCTGTTTTAATGAGTGGCAGAGAAACGGCGATGGAATCGGAAATGGAATGTATGGCGAAACTCTGCGGGAAAAGATCGGAAATTCTTTTATTTTCTGGGTAAGTAACCCTGTTACGGGGTGGAAGGTGAATCCTTTTCTTATGGTCTTCTTTCTGCCTTCGCTGGTAGTAATTTTTTTAAAGAGGCGCCATTTGCCTTCCTTTATCTGGCTCTATCTCCTTTTTATACTCGCGCTTCTTTTTTATCATTACTGTATATCCGGCCTCTATCTCTATCATATTATTATCGCTTTTCCGGTGGCTGCTTTAGTGGCAACTTATATTTTTACCTTTGGAGGAAAATGGCTTTTCCGGATTCTGGCAGTTTTATTAGCTCTCATGGCATTTTTCCCGGCAGGTATTTTTTCGATGTATGGTTTTAAGTTGACTGGTGCGGCCATGTATCGTGGTCAATATATCACATCAATTGATTTGCTTCGTATGCCCGTACCAGAAAATCATGAGTTCTGGGAAATGAGATACGGACCGGAAGGAAAAATGTGGAGTTACATAAATGATACGATAGCTCATCGCACTATTTTGACTCACGATAACCGTTATTTATGTTACAATGAAAACATTCGAATTGTTCATCTTGATGACTGGGATGTACAACAGGTGTATGATATGCAAACAGTAGAAGAAAAAATCGGTCATTTAAGGTCTCTTGGTATCAATTATTATCTCTATATTGAAAATGAGGATAATATGATTAATGATGATGGTGAATTTTTGCGGGACTGGGTAGGATTGGATAAGATGATTGAAATGGGATATCTGGAAGAGAAATACCGTCCAGCTGATGAAGGACCGATATTGTATCGTTTTCGCTATGTCCTTGACAGGAATGAGTCAGGTTGAGGTAATGGTCTGCCGGCTTTTTGCTCAAAACAGAAAATATTAGGTGAAAATAGAGATGGGTACAACAATGAAAGATGCTGCCAGTATTGTGATTCCGGTTTTTAATGAAAAAGGTAATATAAGTGAACTGGTGGAACGAGTCACCCGTGTATGTTTGGATTGTTTTCGGAAATGGGAAATCATCATTGTAGATGATGGAAGTACGGATGGGACATATAACCAGCTTAAATCTTTATGTCAACGATTTTCCCATATAAAGGTTGTCCGGTTCAAGCAAAACTTTGGAAAAACTTCAGCTCTGGCAGCGGCATTTTCCATGATACATTATGAGGTTGTGATAACACTGGATGGTGACCTGCAGGATGTCCCTGAAGAAATACCCCACCTTCTTGAGACTTTTTCTGATGAAAATTATGATATGTTGATAGGATGGAAGTATCCGCGCAAAGATCCTTTCCATAAGGTGTTGCCTTCGCGGTTCTTTAACTTATTTTTACGGGTTTTAACCGGCTGTCACTTTCATGACGTAAATTCCGGCTTTAAGGTCTTTCATAAAAGTGTTATCGGTGAGTTTCCTCTTTATGGTGATTTGCATCGCTTTATTCCTTATCTCCTGTCGCAAAAGGGGTTTAAGGTAGGAGAAAAAAAAGTGGCTCATCATGAACGTCGATGGGGTCGTTCAAAATATACTTATAAACGTTTTCTTGGGGGGTTTCTTGATTCTCTGACGGTTATTTTTCTTCTCAAATTTCAGGAAAAACCACTCCATTTCTTCGGTTCACTTGGTTTGATTATTGCCATGGTGGGTTTTGTTATTAATATTTATCTTACATTCCTCTGGGTGGGAGGGATTCCCATTGGACACAGGCCTTTACTCATCCTGGGAGTCCTCTTGTTTGTAGTGGGTGTGCAGTTTCTGGGTATAGGATTGATTGCAGAAATGATTCGCTTTGAAAATAAAAGATACGCTGATTACATTATTGAAGAGGTCATAGAAGAGTGAAAGTATCCATCATTATTCCTGCTTATAATGAGCGAAAACGTTTACCTCGAACTTTGAGGATTATTTCAAATTATTTTATGAGTCATTCCTATAGCTATGAGATTATTGTAGTAAGTGATGGGAGTACTGATGGCACAGTAGAAACTATACAGAAGATGGCTTTGGAAAATCTTTCTGTGATTGAGTATCAGCCTAACCAGGGCAAAGGTTATGCCGTTAGGAGAGGTTTTCAGGAAGCATCAGGAGATGTTATACTCCTGAGTGATGCAGACCTTTCGACGCCCATCTCTGAATATGGAAAACTTTACTCTTATCTTGAGCAGAGATATGAAGTGGCAATTGGTTCCAGAGGACTTAAGTCTTCTGAAGTGAATAAGCCCCAGCGATGGTACCGTCGTTGGATGGGAAAGAGCTTCAATAAAATGGTGAAACTCTTTTTATTAAAGGAATTTGAAGATACCCAATGTGGTTTTAAACTTTTTACTGCAAAAGCTGTTCGTGAAATAACACCCTATATGTCGGTGAAGGGTTTTGCTTTTGATGTGGAAATAGCAGTCATAGCCATGAAAAAGGGTTTGAAAATTGTGGAAATCCCGGTAAAATGGTATAATAGCGAAGAATCAAGAGTGATAATCTGGCGTGACCCCTTGCGAATGATAAAGGAACTTCTTTCTATTTACTGGAAAATGAAAATGGGGAAATATGAAAACAAGCAGGCTATTTCCCGTTAAATTCACAAGAAGAAATATCTGTTTTAGTTTTTCGACAGGAAGACATAGAAGGGGCTCTTAACGGCTGACTGAAGAGAGGCTTTTCTCATCCTGTATTGAATGAACAACTTTTCTTTGCCGTAGTGAAATGTAGTAGAGTGTAGAAGAAGATTGTATGGTATGTTTCAAAAGGTGACTTTAACAAGGAGTGCCTGTGATATATGTAAAAACAGGGCTTTTAAAATGTTCAGATGTAAAGAATTTTACAAGAGTTATAAAAAAAGCGGGAAATAACTTCCTACTCGGAAAAATTTTGCTAACCTTCTGATAAAATAAGAAATAGAGTTTACGAGAAAAAGGCTGAAAAAAATTATGTAACCTGAGAATGATTGGGAAACGCCTTTTTACTATATTGTTCTGAGAAAAATGAAACAAACAGCTGATGAATATCTTCTGTTGCTGAAGGTATGCTGGCAGTGCAAGAGGGTGAAATTGTGAAAATATTCAATATTGTATATAAAGCACAGGGAGTGAAGGAATGAACAAAGAGTTTGATATTCGCAAAGCGAAGATTATAGATGTCCCTACCATTAAAAAGTTAATTGATGACCATGCGGAAGAAGGGAAAATGATACGCAGGTCATTTGCCTATCTTTATGAAAATATTCGTGATTTTTTTGTTGTTCAGGCCGGTGGAAACGAGGTAGTAGGCTGTGTCGCCTTACATGTAGTCTGGGAAGACCTGGCCGAAATCAAATCACTGGTAGTAAGCAGTGCCTATCGCGGCAAAGGAATGGGAGAAGAACTTATTCAGGCCAGTTTAGATGAAGCCAGGACACTTAAGATTCCCCGGGTTTTTGCTCTTACCGCCGTTCCTGATTTTTTTTATCGAATGAAGTTTAAGGTTATCCGGAAGAAAACCCTGCCTCACAAAATATGGGCCGACTGTGTGAACTGTACGCATTTTCCGGATGACTGCCAGGAAATTGCTGTCGCAAAAAAAATATATTTGAAGAGAGATTTAAAGTGAAGATGAGAAGGAATGGTTGCTTCTTTACTTTTAATATAAAAATTGATAAAATTACAATCTTTATCTTCTGAATATATTAACAAAGGGGAATGGCATTGAGTAATAATACAAAAAAAAAGAACCTTCTTATTGTAGAGTCTCCCACCAAAGCCCGAACTATAAACCAGTATCTTGGTAAAAAATTCCTTGTGAAGGCAACGATGGGGCATGTAAAAGACCTTCCCAAATCAAAGTTTGGGGTGGACATTGATGAAAAGGGCTTTTCTGCCCATTATATTACCATGAAAGGCAAACAGAAAGTCCTGAAAGAGTTAAAAACTCTGGCTCGACAGGCTGAAAGGATTTATCTGGCACCTGACCCTGATAGGGAAGGAGAGGCGATTGCCTATCACGTTCAGACAGAATTGTTAAAAGTGGTGGATAAACCTGAAGTGATTGGGCGTGCCATATTTTCTGAAATTACCAGTGAAGCTGTGAAAGAATCACTTGAATCCTCTGGGCCGGTTGACATGGATAAAGTCTATGCTCAACAAACCCGCAGAATTCTGGACAGAATAGTGGGTTATAAAATAAGCCCCCTTCTCTGGAAAGCGTTAAAAACAGGTTTAAGTGCAGGAAGGGTTCAATCTGTTGCTCTGCGACTGATCTGTGACAGGGAACATGAAATTCAGGCTTTTGAACCCCGGGAATACTGGACAATGGAAGGCATTTTTAAAGCTGCGCAGAGCAAAACTTTCAGTGCCCGTCTCTTTAAAATAGATGGGAAAGACCCTCAAATTCCTGACGAAAAAAGTGCTCGTGAACACAGGCAAGCAATAGAATCCCGTTCTTATAATGTCACCAACATAGATAAAAAGAATCGAAAACGCCATCCTTACCCGCCTTTTATTACCAGTACCCTCCAGCAGGAAGCTGCCCGCCGTTTTCGTTTTTCTGCACAGAAGACCATGTTTATTGCCCAGCAGCTTTATGAAGGTGTTTCTCTTGGCAAAGAAGGTATGGAAGGCCTGATTACTTACATGAGGACTGATTCCACACGGGTTTCTCAGAAGGCCATCCAGGGGGCACGGCAATATATAAAAGACCGGATTGGAGATCAATATCTCCCTTCTTCTCCTCGTTTTTACAGAAAGAAAAAAGGTGCACAGGATGCTCATGAAGCTATCAGACCCACTGATCCTGTTGCTCATCCTCCTGAAAATGTGACACCTTACCTGAATAAAGAACAGTTGAAGTTGTATACATTGATTTTTGAAAGGTTTATTGCTTCACAAATGAAGCCGGCCGTTTATGATCAGACCACGGTTGATATTATTAACAAACCGTATCATTTTCGTGCTACCGGAAATATATTGCGCTTTGAAGGATTTTTAAAGGTATATAAGACAAAAGAAGATACCTCTCAGAAAGAAAGTAAAGAACTGCCGGAAATTACTACCTCGCAGGAACTGGAACTTGCCAGGGTTAACCCTGAACAGCATTTTACAAAACCACCTCCTCGTTATACGGAAGCTGCTCTTATAAAAACCCTCGAAGAAAAAGAGGTGGGGCGTCCTTCTACGTATGCTGCAATAGTTGCCACCATACAGCAAAGACATTACGTGGCACGTGAAAAAGGGTCCTTTTATCCTACTGAACTTGGGCTTCTTGTCAATGATCTCCTTATTAAATTTTTCCCTGATATTGTGGATGTTCAATTTACTGCAAAGATGGAAGATGAGCTGGATAAGGTGGAGGAAGGCGCTCAGGATAGTAATAAACTTCTGCAGGATTTTTATAAGAAGTTTACCGGGTATCTCCAGCATGCAGAGAAAGGTATCAAGAAGGCTCTTCAGACAGATATTAGCTGTGATTTGTGCGGGAAGCCTATGGCGATTCGTGTTTCAAAAAGTGGACGACATTTTCTTGGTTGTACTGCATATCCTGAATGTAAAAATTTGAAAGAATTCACCCTTCTTCCTTCAGGCAAAATAAAATTTAAAGAGCCGGAAGAGGAAAAGGAAGTTGACGTTATGTGTGATAAATGTGGCTCTCAAATGGTGGTTAAACACAGTCGCTATGGCAAGTTTCTGGCTTGTTCTGCTTATCCCGATTGCTCTTATACCCGTTCTTTAAACGGTAAGAAAAAAGAAACCAGAACGTTGACCTGCAAAAAATGCAGTAAGCCTATGGATATATTTCAAAGCCCTCATGGGAATGACTATGCAGTGTGCCAGGATTGTAAAGTGGGGTTTCCCTTTTATGCCCGCAATGAATATCGTTATCCACAGCTCGATATACGATGCGATAAATGTTCGGCAAAGATGATTGTCAGGAAAAAAAGAAAAAACGGAGACCGCTTTCTGGGATGTGAGCGTTTTCCTAAATGTCGCAATATCAAGCCTTTTGATACCGGTATACCCTGTGGTGATAAAGGCACTTTCCTGGAAAAAAGGATCAAGGGAAGAGTGGCATATCAATGCAGTGAAAACACTAAAATCACCCTCTTTGGTAAAGTGCCGGTCGCCAAAAAATGTCCTGATTGTAAATCCCTGTACCTCGTGGAAATGTATCTTGCTTCAGATAATAAAGCTGTTGAAAAATGCCCCCAAAAAGGGTGCTCCTACGAAAAGGTGCTGACTCTTATTCCTCAAACAGAAAAGGAAGAGTCGCTTTCCTGATTTTCTCCTGCTGGAAGTAAGGTCTGTCTGGATGTGTATATTTATATTCAAACCGAAAAATGGGAGAGCTCTCCTGACCAGGACAAACATGTTTTCTTCTGTTCCCGGTACATGAAAAGTACCAGGAATAGCCCAACCAGCTGAGATTTCATGAGGGCGGTCACCTTTTTTCAATGACGTCTGATATCGTTTGTAAATTTCAAAGTAACCAGCATGGCATGTTCGTTAAGGTGCTATTAACCAGTCCTGGTTTTGACGGGGATAATCAAGAGATGACTGTGCGGTACTTACGATAGAACTTTATCTTCCTGAAAGTCGTCTTCTGAGGGATTTGTATGACTGTTACGTCATGCAAAATTATTCTCTGTAATGCCCATTCTGGATTGTGAGGTTGTATCTCTGTTAGCTATTACCTGGTTATTTCTTATCTGACAAATTTCTGAATCCTCAGAGCATTTCTGTTTTCAGAGGAGTTATTTATGTCAGCTCAAGCGCTGACGTCACCAAGCAGGTAAATAATACATGACTGATAGGACCAATAAGAGCAATAGGAGATATAGGATCACAAAATCAGACAGACTCTAATAGTGTTATTTTCAGAGGAGTTATTCACGCTGATGCGGACATCAGCGCCACCAATGATGAAAATAAAAAAATCCAGAAAGAGAAAGTATCACGCAAAGCCCGCAAAGCCGCAAAGAAGACCAAGAATCAGTCAAGATCGCAAAAGATAAAAAGTACGAAAATCCGCCAGAGTGAACTTTCAGGAAGAAAAAACTTTTGGAAAAGAGGA
>PWGE01000297.1 GCA_003554345.1 Candidatus Sumerlaeota bacterium
AGGGGTATATTTTCCAGGGCTGCAGGTACCTGACTTCGAACTAATCGACTTAAGCCACAGATTCTCTCACATATTATGGGATTTTTTTTATGAGGCATCGCTGATGAACCTTTTTGTCTGGACATAAAAGGTTCCCGAACCTCATTAATATCTGAACGTTGCAGATTCCTGATTTCGGTTGCTATTTTTTCCAGACCAGACGCCATAAGAGCAAGCGCACAAACGACTTCTGCATGGCGGTCTCTCTGCACTATTTGTGAACTTACCGGTTCCACTTTCAGGCCCAGAAAGTCCATTGTCTTTTCCTCAACATCAGGTGGCAAATGAGAAAGAGTACCCACCGCACCTGCCAGTTTACCCACAGAGATGACATGCAGGGCATATCGTAAACGCTGCAGGTTTCTTTTTAACTCCTCATAATACAAAAGCAACTTCAAGCCAAAAGTAGTCGGTTCTGCATGAATACCATGTGTTCGACCCAACATGATAGTATTTTTATGTTGGATAGCGCGCTTTTCTAAAATTCTGAGAAGATTTTGTCCTTCCCCAATAATGATGTCCAGACCTTTTTTCATGCGGAGAGCGAGGGAAGTATCCAGAATATCGGAAGATGTAAGACCAAAGTGAAAATACCTTGCATCTTCACCAATATAAAGCGATACACACTGAATAAATGCTATCACATCATGCCGGGTTTCTTTTTCATATTCTTCAATCTGTTCTACTGAAAAACGCGCCTTTTTTTCAATCCGTCGCACCGCTTCTTCAGGGATTTTACCTTTTTCTGCCCATGCTTTGCATGCTGCAACCTCCACTTTTAACCAGGAAGCATACTTTTCTTCTTCAGACCATAGCTGTCCCATCTCCGGATAAACATAGCGAGAAATCATTGTATTATTCCAGCCTCCTTAAATATATTGAGAGTACTTTCGTCAGCACATACCTTTTTTTGTCCTGCCAGGAAAAGCAGAAGAAACAGACCCAGTATAAAAACGACAATCAAGGATACATGAAAAGGAATACTCATCCAAACCATACTATTATACGTGGCATGAGCTATCACAGCATAACTGATATTTTTCAGATAAAGATACAAAAAAAGAAAAAGCAGGGATGCAACCATGCTCATTAAAAAAATCTGTCGACCAGCGTGGAATGCTGCAAAAGCAGCAGTAGAGAAAATGACTGCTCCAGGAGGAGCGGTATATAAACGTAACACACGCCATAATGAAAAACGAAAGAAAAGCTCTTCAATAAGAGGCACCACCAGAACAGCGTATAGAAAACCAGCAGCGTTCACATAAGCGGCCGGTGGATTTATATCGCCACCATGTAAAATAGAAACGCCAAGATAAAGAATAGAACCCACCAATAATGAGATGAGTCCTGAAAAACAGATAATATAAAGACGCAAAAGTTGTTTCCTGATATAAGATGATTATCGTTAAGATGACAGGGGATTCTATCTAAGATTCAGTTCAAAATGTGACGCTTTTTCTTTCGACTCATTTCCGGGACAGGTTCCCCTTTTCGCCTGATAAACAGTCCATATGCTTTATTAATATCCAGGTAAATTCCGTGCCAATCGACCTGATACTTATTAAACTGGGAATCAGTCAATTGACCGAGATGTCTCAGGGAAGGCGTCACAAACATAAGTCGTAAAATATCCGTACCACCCGAAAAAAATGTCTCGGTAACCTTTATAAAACGATAGAGGTTAAAAGTAATTTTTGACTGAATATCAAAAAACTCTTTTTCTTTTTCCTTGTTGATAATTATTTCTTCCAGACTTGATGAGAAATAGCTGAAGTAATCCTCCCACATTTTTGTAAAATTCTCAATGACATCCTTTTTTTCTTCGTACGTAAGATAGAGTTCTATTTCCTTTTTCATATGAATATCTCAAACCTCTTAAGATTCTTTAGAAAATAAGTTCAGTAAACTGGCGAGAAAAAAGACAAAGAGCAAAATAGAGGCAAACACAGCTATTTCAGCCCAGTGCAATAGCTCCAGTTCAGCCAGCAGAGTAAAGGGAAAATATTCCATCATCTTATCTCACCGCCCTTATTTTAATATGCAAGATATGCGAACATTGACCGTCTTTGAGGGGTGGACTGGCGAAAATCTTTCATCTTTATCTGCAAGAGGTTCAACTCCGCTTCAGTCCGTTTTTTAAATCGGAAAGCATTATCAATCAATGTATGAACAGTGTCTCGCTCCATTTTATTCGCCATAACCAACTTCTCAAAATGATCGGCGCTATTACTAAAGGCTTCAAAAGTTTTATCAGCCTGTCTATGAATCTTTTTCAAATGATCCGGAGGTTTAATAGCTTCAAAATCTTTATGTAATTCAGTGGCCTTGCGCTTATATCTATCGGGTGAAATGCTGCCAACTACGCCTCTCCAACCTACACCAATATCTATAGTTTCATAAATATTGGTTTTTAATAGTTCTGGACCCAATTCCAGGGTTGTAGCAAACTGCCTGTTAATTGCCTGCAAACTATCCATAAGGCGGTATAAACTTTCAACATAAGCTTTTTCATCAACCAGCAGATTTATTTCCGCCAGTACTACTGAGATATGGCTATAACTATCATAAGCAGATTGGTAATCTTCCTGGGCAAGATCGCTTTTGAGATAACGGAGGTAGGTATCTGCTTCCTGTGCCGATTCGTAGGCATACCTCTCCACTCTTTCCTCCTTTTTCAGGCGTTGATACTCATCTTCAACACCAGCCACAATCTGCTCAATATGGTTTTCCTGTCTATCTAACAGAGCCTGCAATTCAGCTTCATTTTCTTCAATCATTTCTGTTGCTTCTTCAAATTTATGAGGATCAATCTCCCGTTGTATGGTGCGAAATTTCTCCCGTATATCATCCAGGGCAGGAGGCATAAACTCTGCCTTTTTAGTTCTTTCAAGGTCCTGATACTTTTCCTCCAGTGCTTTCAGCTTATTATCCACTCTTTGCTCTCTGGTACTTCTTACTATAAGATCCAACCTTTCAGCTGCTTCGGATAATAATTCATAAGCCTGCTTGTAATATTGTTCCTCCAGAAACTGGGAGCCTTTTTCATATTGAGCAATAGAATTCAAATAGTCATTAGGATAATGTCTGTTGGCATGATATTTTTTGGCATCAGAGATAAGCGCTTTATTTTCGTTCAAAAGAGCATGTTTTGCTCTCTGTGCAACCTCCTGTGCTTCAAAAGCGTGATCAAGAGCTTCTTTATATTGTTTGTCTTTCAAAAGATTCTGACTTATAAAGTAAAGGGTAACAGATTCCTCAAAGAGTTCCTCGGCAAATTCATGAGCAAAAGCGTTACGTGCATCATTAAGAGCGGTATTTGCCACTTTCAACTCATCAAGAGTCCATTGTCTGGTACTTTTCTGTTCCAGCTCAGAAGCTCTTTTTTCAGCTCTGGCAGCCTCTTCCAGGGCATCCTGAAATCTTTCATCATCAATATATCTCTTGGCTTTCTCAAAGAATGCCTGAGCTTCTTCCATTTCTTCCGGAAAATATTCACGTGCTTTATAATCCCTTGCCAGCTCCAGCTGTTCATCAGCTTTACCCATTTGCTCCATTGTTTGTTCAATTACATTTTGCAAACCCAGACTAAGGCGAGACTTTATGACCTGCGCCAACGCTACAGCTTCTTCATATTCTGCCTGGTCCATATGCCCTTCCATCTCTCCCAATTTCGTTCGGGCATCTTCCAGTTCTTCAGGGCTATAATCTTTTACTCCCTGGCGAATTTTGGTTTCAATATCACGTGAAATTTGAACAATCTCCTGTCTGGCCCGATTTTTAAAGGCTTCCTGACGGGCTATTTCTGCTTTTTCCCCGGTATCCTCCGCCATCTCGATAGCCCTGCTATACCTTAAGTCCTCTAATCTTTTTTCTGCCTGGTCATACAGATCACGGGCAGACTTAAGGGCTCCAAAGGCAAAGGTAATGGCTCCTGCATCCTCCGCTTTATTTATTTCGCCAAGCGCCTCGTTAAGAGCTACTCTTACTATATCATAGTATTCATCATGAATCCGGTCAAGATAACTCTGTCCATCCAGAGCCAGTTCTTCGGCTTCTTCCCATGCTTCATCTTCGTAGACAGCGTCACTATCAGCAAGCATCTCTTCAACAGTTTCCATCATAGTACTAAGATAAGTGTCAGCATCAGCGGCCCTCAAGCTTTCAATACCGTCGCGTAATATTTCAATTTCTCTCTCGGCACTCCGTTTATATGTGACTTCCAGGAGTGTGTCGAGATTATCCATGAATCGGTCACGATTCATGACCACTCTTTCATATTCCTCATTAAGAAAGAGCCTCAAGTTCTGAGAAAACAACTCGTTACTGGAATTAAACTGTACAGGCGCCAATTCTTCGGCATCTTTTTCCCGGGCCTCAGCTATTTTTTCTTCTGCTTCCGCTATAATCTCTGAGGCTCTTCCCCGATAGGTTTCTGTTTCCGTATCCTGAGCCAATTCCATTGCATTTCTATAATTCCTGATAGCCTGAATATAGTTGTGGTCTTCTTCCACATTCTTTTTGACAGTGGCCATTTTATCCTGAAATCCAACCAAAAATGAACTGGCATAGGTTTCTGCATCAATATTAATCAGTTCATTTTCTAACCTTTCCAGTTCCTCATAATTTTCTTCTGCTTCTCTGGCAAGATTTCTTAACAGACGATCAGTATCTTCAATTACTCTTCTTGAATTATCTATGGCCCGATCATACTGTTCTCCACGAAACTGGTCATCAGCAGTAGCAAAATTTTCCAGGATCGTATTATAAAGTTCAGCATCTATTGTCTGGCCTCTGTTCAGTTCCGCTCTTTCCCTTCTTTCTCGAGCTTCGGACAACAACGCTTCTGATTTGGTAAAACGAGCTCTTTCAACGAGTTCCTGCGCCCTTTCTCTGCCAACTCCTCCTCTTTCAGCAGCATTCTCATAATCCTGGGCATCATATGCATTTCTCACTTCTTCAAATATACCCACTACTTCTTCGTACAGGTCAGGCACATATTCTTCCGCCTGATATTCTCTGGCCTCTTCCAGTCTTCGTTCCATATAGCGCACTGCCGCCATAGACCTTATACGTTGACAGCCAGTGGCAAAGCTCAATATAAGGATAATAAAAACGAAAAAACGCAGGTAATGTTTAAACTGATGCATAGGTTTTAACTCCATCTTTCTTTACTCTCTTTGGGACTCTATTATTTTATTTGCGAGCCACTTTTTTTATGACCCGCTTCACAGGACTTGGTTTATTCTTTTTATTTTCTTCAATAAAAGCAAAAGCTCCATAAACATAGGTTATACGTATATACACCTGGTGCCAATCCTGAAGGATTTTTTTCTGGTCCTGTTCATTACGGCTTGACACCTGGTTCAGGGAGACCACCTGGGTTTTCAGCATATTTGCTATCTGGACACCACCAAAATCAAATTCATTTTTATCAGGATTTCGCTGACTGAGAACACGTTGATGACGTCCGATAGTATTTTTAAGAGAGAGAAACTTTTTTTCCTGTTCCTCATCATACTCTTCGGTATAGATAACACGTTTCAGAATATCACCCAGAACAAGCCACTCATCGCGCATTTTCTTAAGATCTTTTTTCAAACCAACTACATTCATCTTCGTCATTTATCACGACGTCTCCTCTCTTAAAGTCATATCCCCATTGTGATCTACTACACCTTTAACCTTATCGACGCATTCCCTCAGGTGCTACAGCTGCAGGCGGCGCTGCAGGATCCATAGCTGGATCTCTTGCCGGTCTATCTGGTCTATCGGGGGCAGGCGCCTCTTCCAGCTGCTCCAACCACTCTTCAGGTGGCATGGAAGGTTTCTCGGGAAAATAAACAGGATGAAATTCGCTATAGGGGTCATCCGGATCCACCCGAAATTCTTCCAGTTCCTTCTGCCGAAATTCACTTAAAATTTCCATCTGATTTATTTCAATCTCATATCTATTTTTCAGAGCCGAACGATCTTCAAGAGAAGCCGCGATTATTCCTTCGAACTGAAGGGGATCTATTTGCATTGCCTGGTCTACCTGATCCACAATCCGCCGCCGGTAAATATTGACTGCCGGAGAAATGTATTTATCGTCAATTACTGTAATATCACCATAAATTTCTTCCTCTTCATCAAGAACCTCATATCCCTCGGCTTCAGTCAAAGGAATTTCAGTACGACGGGGTTCTTCTAATACATCTCCGGAAACCCGACATATCACGACATTCCCATGAATAAGAGTAACCTTCGGTTCTTCCACTTCTTCTACTTCCTCCACATCCGGATCATCAGGGGGGCGAACATCCTCTAATTCATAGGCACAATTCGGACAATATTCTGTCCCTACCGGTGATTCTTCTCCACATTCCGGGCAGGTAATAGTTTCTTCCCTTGGCTCTCTTCTATCCGGCCTCATGGCAGGATCCATCATAGCAGGATCCTGCATTTGTTCTATTGGAATCTGCGCACCAAGGAAACCGGTTCCAAGAAACAGTCCTATTATCGACAGAACAAAGGTTATTTGTTTTACTTGTATCATCTGTATGCACACCTCTCTTTCACCATTATTGTAACACAAAAACTTTTATATGCAGAGGTTGTCCAGTAATTTTCGCTATAATTCTAACTGATTTTTGATTTTTTGTAAAGTTTTTTCTCCAATTCCACTGATATTTATAAGTTCATCTACAGTTTTGAAAGGTCCATTAATCTCTCGATACTCAATGATAGCCTGTGCTCTTACCGGACCTATGCCAGGCAACTGCTGCAATTCAAGAGAACTTGCCGTATTAATATTCAGCTTGAGATGGCCGGAAACAGATCTATCTTCCTCAAGTGCCACTGTTTGGAGAGGTGGGGAAACTTCAGGAGTATGAGCAGCCTGAAAAGGAAGGGCGGTCCTCTCTATTCCCTGCTGCTCTCTTGAGGAAACACTGAGCAATTCTACCTGGCGTTCATGACTTCGTTGTTGACGAAATTCTATCAATAAAACCGTTAGTACCAGAATTATCAAAAAAAGGGGAACAGCTGGAAATGAATATCTTTTTTTCATTTTACCACTATGTTGACCAGTTTATCGGGAACAAATATTTTTTTCACAATGTCCTTACCTGAAATATAGCGCTGTATTTTTTCATCCTTTTGAACAAGCTCCCAGACTTCTTCTTCAGACATATTGCGGGATACCGTCATTTTGCTGCGTATTTTTCCATTAACCTGAACCACCATTTCAACATCATCCATACTGAGGAATTCTCTGTTATATTCAGGCCAGGAATAATTATCAAGCGGTTCCTTATAACCACTTTTTTCCCAGAGTTCAGATACCACATGGGGAATAAAAGGAAAAGCCATAATCATGCTCCATTGAAGTGCCTTTGCAAATATTTTCCTTTCATTATCCGTTTGAGGAGAATAGCCACCAAGATAGTTAACTAATTCCATAATTGCGGCAACACACGTATTAAAATGATATCGTTTCTCCATATTATCCGTCACTTTTTTCAACGTGCTATGCATCATATACAATAATTCTTTTTCACGTTTTTCCCCACCACCATACTCTTCTTGACCACCAGACTGCTGTATGAGGGGAATATTACCATGAATCAATCGCCAGAATCGATTAATGAATCGAAAACATCCTTCCACCCCGGAGTCCAGCCACTCGAGATCTTTCTCAGGAGGTGCGGCAAAAAGAATAAACAGCCGGGCAGTATCCGCCCCATATTTTTCAATGATGTATCCCGGATCCACAGTATTCCCAAGAGATTTTGACATTTTTGCTCCATCTTTTGTCACCATTCCCTGGGTCAAAAGATGGGTAAAGGGCTCATCAATTTCAGTCAACCCTATATCACGCAGGACTTTTGTAAAAAAACGTGCATAGAGCAAATGCAGGATAGCATGCTCTATACCCCCGATATAATTATCGACAGGACACCAGTAATCCACCTTTGCTTTATTAAAAGGGGCTCGGGTATTTTGATTATCACAGTAACGAAAAAAGTACCAGGAAGAGTCCACAAAAGTATCCATAGTATCCATTTCTCTTTGCCCATTTCCCCCACAGCATGGACATGAAACATCCCGGAAGGAGTCAGAAGTTTCCAGGGGATTACCAACTCCTGAAAACTCCACATCAAGGGGAAGTTCAACAGGAAGATCTTCTTCAGGAACAGGAACTATGCCACACTTTTCACAGTGGACTACAGGGATAGGGGTGCCCCAGTATCTCTGACGACTGATGAGCCAGTCCCGGAGCTTATACTGTACGGTCTCCCGTCCCTTTTCCACTTTCTCCAGTTTCCGGGTAATTTCTTTTCGGGCATCTTCGCTGGGCAAACCCGAAAATTCTTCTGAAGCAAGGAGTATCCCTTCCTCTTCATAAGCAGCTTCCAGCGATTCGTCAGCAGACCCATCTTCTGATATAACCTGACGAACGGGAATATTATATTTCTGGGCAAACTCATAATCACGCTGATCATGTGCAGGAACAGACATGATGATACCGGTCCCGTACTCCATAAGCACAAAATTAGCAGTATAGATGGGTATTTTCTCACCGGTCAGAGGGTGAAGAGCATATTCATCCAGAAATATACCTTCCTTCCCTTCAGCCCCACGGATATGTTTCTCCTCTTTGAGTGTTTTTTCAACAAATTCCTTAACCTCTCTTTCTTTTTCTTTTCCTTCCACAAGCTCCTTTACAAGTGGATGTTCAGGAGCAATCACCACATATGTCACCCCAAAGAGAGTATCAGGACGGGTGGTAAAGATAGGCAAAGGCCGATTATCTTTCGCCAGCCGAAAGTAGATTTCGGTACCATAGCTTTTACCAATCCAGTTCCTCTGCTGAAGCTTCACCTTCTCAGGCCAATTGGCAAGAATCTGTAAGTCATCAAGCAATTCATCGGCATAAGCGGAAATCCTGAAAAACCACTGCTCCAGATCTTTTAGAACCACTTCCGACTCACACCGCCAGCATCGATTCTCTTCTACCTGTTCATTTGCCAGAACAGTATCACAGGCAGGACACCAGTTAATAGCAGCTTTTTTCTTATAAGCCAGCCCTTTTTTATACATTTGCAGAAAAATCCATTGATTCCAATGATAATACTCTG
>PWGE01000445.1 GCA_003554345.1 Candidatus Sumerlaeota bacterium
CAACTCTTCCTTCCAGACATGGACCTCCTGGCAAAATGTACGGTTTATTGACTCCTCTTCGGAAGAGCGTCTGATACATGACGATTCTTCCATCGTGCTGGATAATGAAGAGTTTAAAACATTGCTTGATCTTCACGGAAAGACAGTAGAAGATGGAGTAAATGATACCGACTACTTTCTCCATCAGGCTTATGTGAGGGAAGTAAAACGTGTTTTAATAATTCATGGCGAAGGCTCAGGAAAGCTGCGACAGGCTATTCGAAATCACCTTGAAAACAGCCACCTTGTGAAATATTATGAGTATGCCCACCCCAATCTTGGAGGTACTGGTGTCACAGTTGTCTATCTCGAATATGAGGAGAATACTTTTGAAAATAGGTGAACTACTCATTGCAAACAAGGTTATCACCAAAGACCAGTTACTCAACGCTATAATTCATCAGACCAGGACCGGCAAAAAATTAGGTGAAGCACTGGTTGCCCTTAAATACTGCACGTATCAGGAAATCGCCAGGGCCCTCTGCAAACAATTACGCTTACCATACGTAGATTTAGAAACCAGGGACATTCCCCATTCCCTTTTTTATACCATACCTCACCAGCTTATGGTCAAATACCGTTTCATTCCCTTTGCCTGCCGTAAACAGCTTACCCGACGCCCTTTACTCTCCATTGCCATGGCCGATCCCAATAATATTCTGGCTTTAGACGAATTGCGGCTACAAACACAATGTGAACTCAAAGTATATATCACGGAAGAATACAAAATCGACTCTCTTTTGCACAGGATCAGCACTCTCCCTCCCTTAGAGTTTGAAACTACATACACTATGGAAAATATTGCCCGACAAATGCTTGTTCTGAATGCCATTACAGCTTACCTGGCAGTTCACAAGCAATTTACCATTGCTAAAAACGAAAAAGTGAGAACCATGGGTTCTTCACAGGAAGAATTCTTATCACACTGGCCTGTTATTGAAGAAAAAGATCTCAAAAGAATAGCAAAAGAATGTTTTGATCTTCTTGAATTAACAAGATTACCCCAAAAAGGGCCAATAAGCACCACCTACGAACTGAAAAAGCTGGCTTATTTTAAGGTTCACCTGAAATCATTACAACCCCCCAAAAAACAGAATTCAGATAAACCTGCATTTAGTAAGATGCAGATGACCATTATTAAAATGGGACCGGCTCCCAACAGGTAAAATATATGAAATCAACTATTAAAGGACATCAAGGAGTTAAAAATTTTTTGGAAAAAATTCTTATGGGCAAAGTTCCTTTTCCTTCCGCACTATTACTGGAAGGACCCCCTGGTATCGGGAAAAGAACCTTATCCCGGGAATTTTTCCTTAACCTCTACTGCCGGCGAGAAACGTCTCATTATTGTGGAGAATGTCACTCGTGCAAAGCAATACATTCTCACACCTTCCCTGATATATACAGGTTCCCCGAAGAAGAAACTATAAAAATCCAGCAAATCAGGGAAATGAAAGACTATTACGTCACACCTCCTGTAGAAAGTAACTGGAAAGTTGTATATATTCCTTCCCTGGAAAATATGACCATCAATGCCTCAAACAGCTTTTTAAAGATGCTTGAAGAACCCCCATCATATTTGAGAATTTTCGCCACTACAAATTATGCCGGTCAAATTTTGCCAACCATTCTTTCTCGTTTCATGCAAATCCCCCTCACAACACCATCCTGGTCGGATTTTAAAGCGTTCTGTCGAGATTCACTGCCGCATATACCTGAAAAATATTATCAATTATTATTTTACATGTCTCATTCTTCTCCTGCTTATGCTCTTAAAATAAGTAAAGAACAGGGTTTTCTTACGATAAGAGACAAATGTCTTGAAGGTTTGATACAACTTTCTCAGAAAGAAGAAGCAGGTCCCCTTTATAATGCCCTTAACTATGCAGTTGAACATAATATGGAAAGAAACTTCTTTCCAACCATTCTTTTTTTAATAAGAGATCTCATTTACATTCAACTTAATTTAAAAGAGTTTGTTGTGAACAGAGATATTTACGATAAAATAATGTCCCTGGATAAAGAAAAGAACGTGTCTTTCTTATGGGATCTTGCTGATACATTTTACGAAAAATTATCTGTGCAAAAGAAATTTTACGATCAATTTTTATGGAATGAGTATTTACTATGGAAAATAATGAAACTAAGAAAAAGTCAATAAATACATACAAGGTCTGTTTTAAAAAATACGGCAACATATCCCGATCCATATTGTCAGAGGACTTTGATAAAGATGAGAGGCATAAACTCAAAAAAGGTGCTATTGTTGTTATTCAAACAGAGCAGGGATTGGAATTAGGATTCATCGTTAACATAGAAAAGTATCCTGATGCTTCACTTCTGCCTGCCGATATCATGAAAGTCATCCGGGTGGCAAACCAGAAAGAAGTGAACGATTTTTATAAAATCAAATATAAAGAGAAAAAGGCTTTAAAAACTGCCCGCGACAAAATCAAAGAGCACAATCTCAATATGGCAATTATTGATGTAAAGTATGTGTATGATGCCAACAAGACTATCTTTTATTTTTGTGCTCCCAACCGGGTAGATTTCCGTGAACTGGTCAGAGATCTGGCACGCAAAATAAGAACAAAGATTGAGCTATGGCAGATAGGTGTAAAAGATGCTGCCAAGAAGATCGGCGGTTGTGGATTATGCGGCATGCAAACCTGCTGTAGCCGTTTCCTGAGCTCATTCTGCCCCATTTCTATAAAAACCCCTAAAATTCAGGACATTGTTATATCTCCGGCCAATGTATCAGGTCCCTGCGGAAGACTCTTATGCTGTCTCCAGTATGAGGCAGACATGTATGAAGAGGGGCGTAAACATTTGCCGATGGTAGGTGAGGAAATAGAATACGAAGATACAGAATGGGAGGTTTCAGATAGAAATATACCTCTTCAAACGGTTACCATTGTAAGAAATGAAAATGGTGAAGAACAATCCAGGACCATAAAAGGGACAGAGGTTAAACGCATTCGCCCCTTACAGGATTCTGTTCTTGAAAACAAAGAACAGTCCGCCTCTTCATGCAGATCAAATAGATCCCACAATGAAAAGAATCAACAGGAAGACACTTCAGCAACAGATGATATAGATTAAATTTCATGAAAAGCTTATTAACTTCATTCATTAACCTCAATCTTTCCCGGCGTTTTATTATCAAGAATTTTGTAAAACGTGACCTGCGTGTAAAATACCGACAATCTGTTCTGGGATTTTTCTGGACTTTCCTTAAACCTCTATGCATTTTTCTTATCATAAATTTTATTTTTTCTTTATTCTTCAGGTTCGAAGTAGAAACCCGTTATTCTTTCTTTCTTCTTATCTCTCTTTTCCCCTGGCTTTTTTTTCAGGGAGCCCTATCAGAAGGGACCTTTTCCATTCTTTCTAACAGTAACCTCATAAAAAAAGTGGCTTTTCCCCGGGAAATTATCCCCACTTCTTTTTGTTTATCCAGTTTCATCCATTTTTTATTGTCTTATAGTGTTATTTTACTTCTTGTTCTTGTGGTCACTCAGAATGCTACCCTTCGTATACTTGCTATTATTCCCTTTTTGCTTCTTTTATTCCTTCTCACCGTGGGTCTTAGTCTCCTCTTAGCACCGCTGAATGTTTTTTTTCGTGATGTTGGTCACAGTCTGGAAGTTTTCCTTATGCTTCTTTTCTATGTGACTCCCATTTTCTATCCTCTGGATCTGGTGTATCGGGAAATGCAAAACCAAAACTGGCCGGAAATACTATTTTATATTTATATCTCTAATCCCCTCACCTATATTATTACCTCTCTGCGTATGTCTGTATTATACCCCCAGGACCCCTTTATTGAACTGGGAACCACACCCTATTTTCTCTATTCTTGTTTTTCCATTGGTCTGATATTTCTGATTTTTTATGCGGGTATATTTGTTTTCCAAAAAGTAGAAAGCCAGATGCTTGATGCGTTATAAAATCTTTTATCACCTCTTTTTTATCAGTACTTTTCTCTTGACTGTAGTATTTTTGACGGCCTGTTCACCGCCTCTTTTCCACCGGAAAACTCCTCCCTACAGAGCAGTGGAATGGCAGAATACATACTGGTCAGCGCACGGATCCTGGTCTACAGAAGACGAAGAGCTATTCCTGGATTATACCTGGGAAGAGGCCAATTATTTTCTTCAGGTTAAACCCCCTTTCACTTTTAATGAGGGCATTATAACCTTTGCCATTGATGTCCATAAAACTGTTGATTGTGGTTTTCTCTTCGGTATCGAAGAACCCCCCACCGCTTTCCCTTATATACCTGACAAAGCTATGGTTTTTGTAGTACGTAACCGGGATATATATTTCAATCAGCGCCTTGATAATCAGTGGCAGACACCAACTGCTGAAAAAGAAATTCCCGACCTGACACATAAACGCATCCAGGTGGTTTTACACATCAAGAATAAAGAAGCCAGAGCCTTCCTTTATAATCGCGAAACAGGTGCCCTTATCACCACTACTACCACAAAACTTCCCGATAAGCCATATGGCGGTATTGGTTTTTATGCTTATATAGAGCAGGATATTCATACCACCATCCACTCACTGGAAATCATTGATGAAAATTTTTGAGCAAAAAAAGGGACAATATGCCCTGCACATTTTAGAAGAACTCAGAAAAGCGAATTTTGAAGCGTACCTGGTAGGAGGTTGTGTCCGTGACTATCTGCTTGGATTGCCCATAACAGAATATGATATAACAACCAATGCGCCACCGGCAGCAATCGAAAAACTTTTTCCTCATACCGTTCCCGTAGGAATAAAGTTTGGAGTGGTACTGGTCATATATGAAAAGTACCAGTATGAAGTAGCCACTTACCGAAGTGAAAGTAATTATGCAGACGGTCGACATCCTGAAAAAGTCGCCTTTTCAAATCGCAAAGCAGACGCTCATCGCCGTGATTTCACAATCAACGCTCTTTACTGGGACCCTTTTACAAAGACAATCATAGATGATGTAGGAGGAAGAAAAGACCTTGAAGAAGGAATAATAAGAGCCATCAATGATCCTTTCCGCCGATTTCAGGAAGATTATCTGCGTATGTTACGTGCCATTCGTTTTTACGCTTATCTGTATGATCTTGATTTTTCGCTGGAAAAACGAACCATCCAGGCTGTTAAAAAACTGGCTCCTCATATAACGCAAATAAGTCCGGAAAGACACAGGGAAGAATTAAATAAAATGCTTACCGGCCCTCACCCTGAAAAAGCTATAAAAAAAATGCAGGAGACAGGTCTTCTTCAACCCCTCCTACCGGAAGTAAGTCAACTGGAGGGCGTCCCGCAACCACCTCAATTTCACCCTGAAGGTGATGTTTTTCAACACACCTTATTAACTCTGTATCATCTCAAACCTGCTCCCTCTCTGGATGCAGCCTGGGCTGCACTACTCCATGATATCGGAAAACCTCTGACCATTAAAAAGGGAGGCGACCGGATTCGTTTTAATAATCACTGCCAGGTGGGTGCAACTATGGCAGAAAATGTTCTCAAGCGTCTACGCTTTTCAAAGCAACAAATCTGCCACATTGTAAAAATCATCAGGCATCATATGGAATTTATCAATGTACCTCATATGCGTGTTGCTCGCTTGAAGAAACTTCTTTCTCGTCCCACCATAGAGGATGAAATTGCTGTGCACCGTGCAGATTGCCTGGCAAGTCACAAAAAGTTAGATACCTACGAATATTTACTTGCCAGGAAAAAAGAATTGAATGAGAAGGAGGTCAAGCCACCCCCTTTAATTAATGGTAATGACCTGAAGAACTGGGGTTTTAACCCCGGCCCGATCTTTAAAGATATTCTTAACAATGTGTATGAAGCCCAGTTAGAAAATATGATAGAAACGAAAGAAGAAGCTAAAGATTTTGTGCTGACTCATTATAAGAAGAAACAACAATCACGATGAAAAGTTTTTCCAGGAAAATAAGCGTAATACTCGGAGCCTTCCTTTTTCTGGTAGTGTTTCTGAGTATTGGGTTCTTTTTGCCCCCCACCATTGATTTGCCCGTCCTCCCTTCCAATGATAATATAGAAGCAAAAATACGTCATCGCATTGCCGACATCTTGCATAAAGGAGGACATAACACTATTCAGCTCAATCAGGATGAACTTAACATCCTGGTTAATCAAAATTTGCATCGGGTAGAAGAGCATCTTCCCTCTTTTCTCAATCTGCACAACATTTATGTTATACCTCAATCTGATACTCTCACCACCGTTGCACATGTCTCTCTATTAAGAGGAATACCTTTATACCTTACTCTGGATTTATCTCTTTATATTGCAGGACATGAAATGCTTGTTTCACAACAATCATTTTTCATAGGCAGAAACCGAATGGATCGATTTTTTCTTTCTGAAGATGGAGAGGGAATACTTTCCCCTCATCGAGAAGAAACTTTTTATACCATCAACACCAACGATTACCAGGTAAACATAAAGTTGCTTGAGGTAAGGATCGAGGATAAGAAACTTACTTTTGACGTTCGCTGTACCGTGAGATAATATAGAAGAAAAATCCCCTGTTAATAAAGATCTGGACGACCATAACTGCAGATGCTACTATTATCCTTACAGGAACCGGCTGTTCATAACTATAAAACAGAACCAGCGCAGCAAACAGATGAAATATGTACTCTTTTCTCCAGAAGTTGTATGATAATGGTGCTTTTCCCAGAATAAAGACAATTCCCAACGAGACTAAATCACTGATACCTGCCAGGAACAATGCCCGCAGAGGAGTCAGCACTCCTGCCGCCTGAAATATAACCAATCCGATAGCCATTAAAACAAAATGACCTGCTGATTTAACCACCAGTAACCAGTTCTTTTTTTTGGTCAGCGTCAGATTCACAAACTCATACTCAAATGGCTTGAGGGCAACCACAATAAAAAAGGCCGAAAACAAACGGGCAGCTTCCAGATAGTCAGACAAGAAAGCCTGAAAAAACCAGGGGGCTGCCAGAAAAAACCCTGTAAGCATCACCCAGCTTACCAGCGTACTTCCCTGTACCTGCAGTTTTAGCACCTTTTTCAGACTGCCGATATTTTCTTTCGAATTCAATTGCGGCAAATTGGGGAAAAAGTAATTCGCCAGCACCACCACAAAATTCAAAAACATATAGAGTAAAGAAGCCGCCAGACCTGTAAACCCCACTATATCGGGTTTATAACGAACAAAATTTAAAAATAATACTATAAATTCTCCCGTAAAATGATGTATTTCAACATTGATAAAATGGGCAACGCCATACAGCATGTGAAAACGTACCGAAAAAGGAACAGCTGTTTCTTTGTGTGTTGTAACTTTTAATCTTTTCAATGATTTTTTCCAGAAATAGTAACTGTATAAAGAACCCAGTAAAAAAGCAGTAAGATGAGCAAAAAGAGCTCCTTCAAATCCCATTGAAAAACCCCAGGTCAGTGTTACTATCCCTAAGAATTTTAAGCCGTTAAGAAGAGCAAGGAAGGAGAACCAGTGCAATATACGTCGAGTGGCATACAGCAAATGGATCCAGTAATGAGACCAGAAATAACCAATCCCGCATACTACGATATACGCCAGAAAAATAAAGATATTTTCATGGATACCCTCCGGAGCCCGAAAAAACATATAAAGAAAAACAAATAGCACGGTTAATAAAAACTGATACAACCATATATAGCGTATAATAGGTAAATATGATTTAAGGAAACCACGGTTTTTTCGATCAAACTGATCAATGGCCACCCGGGTAAGAGTTTGAAGCAAGCCCAGGTTGGAAAATTCAAAAACAACAATAACAAGAGAATTAAGGAGGCGAAACATGCCATATTCATCAGTAGCAAGTAACCGTACAAGCAAAAAGGTGTTAATTACGGCAAAACCATTACCAAGTGCCCGTAAAACAAAGGCGTGACTTACTTTTTTAAAATGCATTCAAAGTACCATTGGAGTAATTCATTAAAAGAAGCATTAAAGTCATATTTTTTTTTGATATAACGACTCACTTTTAATAACTCCTGATAGACGTCATTTTTCTTAATACATGCCCTGAGAAGAGAAGCAAAGGAATGATAGTCTTCCACCATGAACCGGGAACTGTCCCTGATCTCTTCAAAAACCGGAATTTTCGATAATATAAGGGGAAGATGATAATAAGCTCCTTCTACTACAGGCAGGCCAAAACCCTCATAACAGGACAGGTTAAGAACTCCCAGGCAATTGAGATAAAGAGTTTTAAGTTTCTCAGGGGAAACATTTTCCAGAAAAGCACTATCGGGTGTCAACTGTATTTTTTTCAGCACTTGACGCGATTTCCAGCCCTTATTCCCTGCTAACAGGAGTTGATACTCGTTGGGCTCCTCTTTCTTCCATTTTTCCCACCAGCTGAGAAGAGTCTCTATATTTTTTCGTGGCTCCAGGGTCCCTACATGTAAAAAATACTTTTTAACCTGAACGGAAGAGTTGAAAAGAAGCTCTTTTTGCACTTCATGAGAAGGCAAATCACCCCATCGCAAAGAAACTCCCAGGGGAATGACTTTGATTCGCTCCGGGATTATTTCATATTTTTTTGAGATTTCTTTTTTTACCGTTTTAGAATCAGTGATCAGGTAGCGAGAATGACAGATGCTTCTTTTGAAATTATGCTTATAATATAATTTTTTGTAAAGGGGAATCGACCACGGATACTGACAAAATGTCAGATCGTGGACAGTACAAATGACCTGAAAATGCCTGCATCGGTATGGTATGGAAAAGGCAAGCTGATGGAGCCAGCGGATGCCGCGTGATTTCAACAGACCTGGAATGACTATTTGTTCGGCAAGAACCTTTTGCCGACGATTACGAACAGGTAAAACGACAGCATTCGTACTTGATTGAAATCCCTTCGGCAAATTGACCCCTTCCGGAAATATAAAGAAAAAGGATTCCAGAGTAGCAGGGGAAAGCTGCGAAAACTGTTCAAGCAATAAAGAGGCATAGGTAGCAGTTCCTCCTTTATGCAAAAGAGGAAGAAAATTTATGGCGATTTTCTCCATAGAAAGAGGTTTTCAATCATCTCCTCTCATTATGCGCCGCGGAACAGTCAAGA
>PWGE01000194.1 GCA_003554345.1 Candidatus Sumerlaeota bacterium
CAGAAAAAACAGCAGCAAACAGATAACGCAGTTTGGCCTGGCGAACATCCTCACCGTACTCCCGGGCCAATCGAGTGGTATCATGAGACTCAGGAAAACTTATTGAGCTCGCCCGATGCTTGTGTAACAGGTTGTGTTGATCTAAAGCCCAATCTTCCGTAAAATCCCAGTATTTGGAACTGTTGAATACATAATCAAAGCCGGCCTTTACAAGTCCCATTGTTTCTTCGATAGTACATCCCAGTGATTCGGCAAGATATAAACAGTTCTTTTTCTGTCTTCTGGTATGCCGGATAAGCACCTTCCACAACTCGTTGGGAACCTGATACGCAGCATCACAGCGAAATCCATCTATCCCCATGTCTATATAATAGTCAACCAGGTCTTTCCAGTACTGCCATAAATTATCCCGATCAGGCGAATTTTTATTGTCGATTTCAGCTAAATCGCCCCATTCCACAACTTTTTTGCTACCATTCCATACCCCCGGACTCTGTATTCTGTCCCCTTTTAAAACATACCAGTTTTTATGAGTTCTGGTTAGTTCTGCATCCTTCGCGGTATGGTTGATAACCAGATCAATAATCACCTTCATACCTTTTTCATGACATCTATCGACAAAGTCCATGAATAATTTTCGGTTTTCTTCAAATGACTGGCCATGAAAAAACAGGGGGTTAAAAGAATAGTAATCTTTTATGGCATATAAACTCCCTGAAAAGCCCGTCTCATGAAAAGGGTTGATAAATACAGTGTTAAACTGCATATCTCTGGCTCGCCGGACATGAGGAAACCAGTTCTGCACATTTCCTGCTAACCGGGGGAAAAGATTGTATATGATAGGAGGATGTGACATAAGCTCTTTCTTTTTTTATAAAATAGAATATGTATTATATCACTCCATCAGGGAATAAAAAGTGTTAAACATAAAAAACCATCCCTTCCTTATTCTTTTTTCTATTGAAGAAATAAATGATAGAAGTTTTTTTCTTTACCCCAAAATCAAGGGCTTCCTGAAAAGTCGGTCAATGGTATAGACTGTTTTTGTGCTCGGTATCAGGGACAACCCAGTATTGATTTACATAAAAAAAATGGTATTTTATAAACTCACCTTCAGTAACAGGGGTCATTGTAATGGACTTAAAAAAATATATTCGTGATGTTCCGGACTTCCCTAAAAAAGGGATAATTTTTAAAGATATCACACCTTTACTGCAGGATTCAGGTGCCTTTCAGTATTCTTTGCAGGCTATGACTTCTCCCTGGAAGGGAATAAAGATTGATTCCGTGCTGGCTATTGAGTCCCGGGGTTTTATATTTGGAGGTGCTATGGCAGCTCAGAATGACTGGAAGTTTATTCCTTTAAGAAAAGAAGGGAAGTTGCCATATCATAAGTTGAGTGAATCATATTCCCTGGAATATGGGACAAATACTGTTGAAATTCATAAAGACGCTCTTCAGAAAGGGGAAAACGTCTTAATAGTTGACGACCTACTCGCCACGGGGGGAACTATTAAAGCCGGCATCAACCTGGTGGAAAAGCTGGAAGCAAACGTGGCAGGTATCGTAGCATTGATCGAGCTCACTTTCCTGGAAGGAAAGAAACAATTTCAGGGATACGAGTTCTGTTCTATATTAAAATACTGAGCATTAAATGAACCGCCCCCGTAGCTCAGGTGGATAGAGCACGGGATTCCTAATCCCGGCGCCACTGGTTCGAGTCCAGTCGGGGGCATAAAACCATTAATAAAGAGGCACTGTATGAGCACCAGAAAGTCACCTAAACATCATCATGGAATTTCTGAAGAAGGGGAATTCTCCAGAGTACTGCATACCATTGAGAAAAATCTTAAGCCCATTTTTATCGGATTAGGCGTTATCCTTGTCATCATATTTGTCGTATTTGTCATCATTCATCAACGCCGGGAAAGAGAAGAAGAGGCCCACTTTGCTTTTCAAACCGTTTTTGAGGATTTTAGAGCTCATGAACGGGATATTTATAACTGGCAGCAGGATGAAGAGAATGAAGCCCTCTTACAGGAATATATAGAACGTTACAGCGATGTTTATGAAGAACATTCAGGCACCACTTTTGGCCGTGAAGCCCTTTTTCAACAAGGCCGGTTAAAAGTCCTTTATGAAAAGTATGAAGAGGCCCTTTCTTCTTTTGAAGAGTACCAGCAAAACAGCCAAAATGATTTCGAGAAAGCACGGGGCTTGAACGGAATGGGAAAAGCATATGAAAGCCTCGCAGTAAGGGATAATGACAGTGACAGGTATCTGGATGCCGTTGAACAATATGAAGTGACCATTGAACAATATAGCGACCTCACTCCCTTCTATTGGAAAGCTCTTTTAAATACAGGCACCTGTTACATTTATCTCAATGAGTACGACCAGGCAGAAGACTATTTTCAGACCCTTCTCGGGTATCAAACAGAAGATACGCGCAATGTGCCCATTTTTGATGAAGCCCAGGACCGGCTTGAAGAGGCAACCCGTCGTCGTGCCATGAATTAGAAGCTTCTTTTTTTTCTGCGTTTAATCTTTATCCCCTACAAGCGAAACCATGAAAAGAGGATTCTGCCCTGTACAAAGAGGGGTTCTATCGTTTTCCTGAAAAGGATACCGATAATGTAATTCGAGATAAGGCTCTTTCATTTCCCTGCTGGTAAAATATACTTCCACATCACGAACAGCATGAAACTGCTCTGGAGATAGCCTGTTAAAGTATCCATACATGTATTCCCTGTACAGTATGTGTTCACTGATGTAAAAAGGACGGTTATACTCCGCCTGTAAAGACTGCCCTTCCTTCAAAGCCATGTCAAAAAAATCTGCATCCCATAACGGCAGGCTTTTCACCGGATAAAAATAAAAGGCAACACCCATGAAAACCAGCAGGTTTATTGCTATAAGCGGGGCATAAAACCGAAAAAAACGGGGAAAATCCTGATAAACCTTGATCATACCTGTTTCTATAATAAACTCAACCATCAGTAGCAGTGGAATTGCCCGTAAATAGTGGGGAATACCTTCCATGGTCAGGCTGGCGGGAACAGGAGATACCAGGAGTAACCATAAAATAAGCCGGCAATAATGATCCCTGTTCCTGATGAGATATATCAAGCCTCCAGCAAAAAAGGGAAGAGTGTACCAGTGAAACATCCCAAGATAAGGATAGGAATGGCGCAAATTATTATCCCCGGTGATGAATAAATTCCAGGGTGAAAGATGCTGTAAATAGTTGATAATAAATTCCCACCAGGGAGAAGGCGCATTAAATACTGAAATCCTTGCAAAACGAGAGGCTTCACCCGTCACCCCTGCTGCCTGTTGATGTAACACCGGAACAGCCAGTAAAGCTAAACCTGCCAAGAACGCTAAACCAGTACGCCATTGAAAATGCCGGTATTCTAACACTATCAACCCCACCATAATAAGAGGAACCAATACAATGGCTATCGCATAGCTATACATGGCTAATCCAAGGCTTAAACCCGACATAAAATAGAATGCTGACCATTTTTTGACTTTTCCATTATGAAAAAACAGTAAAAAAGCTGCAAGGAATAACGGCAGAAAAATACCCTGCTGAATCCAACGGCTGAACAGAAAATGCCATGGAGAAAAAACAAAAAGAATACCTGCCAGTAAGGCTGCCTTGCCGGAGAACAATTTTCCTAATAATGTAATAAATGCGCAAATCGTGATTATGCCAACCAGGGCAATAATGAGCCGTCCTTGCAAAGCAGTGGGAAAGCCAGCCATTGTAAAAACAGCGGAAAAATAATGATAAATACCAGAGGTCGTAGCCCCTTCTATCTCGATAAACAGAGGGTAAACTTCCCCTTCAAGGGTTTCTCCTCCATGATTCCAGAAAGTCCATGAATGATAAAGTTTTTCAACTTCATCTCGAAAAAGTCCCGGTGGGTTGAAGGAAAGTAACGTCAGGCGCGGAATAAAAGCAGCTACTATAAACAACAAAAGGGCTAAATTTTCCCGCTTACCATCCATGAACCTAAAATGATTCCTGAACGAACTCGTAGACCGCTTCCATAACCTGTCTTTTGCTTGAAAGAGAATTAAAATAATGATTGGCCCCCTCAATGGGTAGCCCGCGATATCGATCCATCTGTGTGTCTTCACTGCTTACAACAGTACGCAGAAGAAGACCGGGAGCATCTCCCACCACCTTATCCTCAGTACCATAAATGATGAGCGCCCTGGTATCTTCTGTAAGATTCTGAATGTCTACAAGAGGTTTATAATTCTTAAGGGACTCAAAAAAATGCCTGGAATACTGATAGCCAAAAACATCAATGTGACCATGTGTCTGGAAAACCTCCTCAACATCATCGGTGTTTACAAAAACCCGCTGTCCTGGTTGAGGACGAAAAAGACTGTAATAACATCTTTCTATAAAAAACTTGGGAAGGTTAATAGGCGGAGAAAGAAGAATGATTTTCTTTACCTGAGGATAATGCTGTGCCACCGTAGAAGCTATGGCACCCCCGTATCCATGTCCCATTATCACCAGCCGTGATGAATCAATATAGTCTTTTTCCATCAACCACATAAGTGCTTGATTGGCATCAAATAAATGGTTCTCTATAACCATCTCACTCAAATCTGATGTACTCTCACCAAACCCTCTGAATGATATTCTCAAAGACGTAAAATGCAGGTTGGTTTCCAGAGAGTGGGCAATCTCTCCAAAAAGACGTGATGGTCCCAGAGCATTGCCTCCCAGATCGTGTAAGAATAAAATCGCCGGCACCTTCTGTCGGGGATGAAGATTATCTGGTCTATGTAATACTCCGGTATATGAACCTTTTCCATTCTTAAATTCTATATATTTTCTCATTTCCAAAACCTCTTAACATTATTTTTGTGTTAACTCAACCCTTCCTGATAATGTCAGGTACGAGCCAGCCATTACACTTTATCGGCCAGCCGGGGAAGTTACCCTGTTTTTATAAGCCTTCTCCTCCTTCGGCAAGGATCCCTGCTTGCCCTCATCTCAGCTTGTTCTTTATTGAACCCTCCAGTACTGAGAAAACAATTTTAAATTATATCAAAAAATAAATTTTTTAAACCGAATTCTTATTCTTTTTCGAAAAGGGTGACTATATATACTGCCTCTCTGTGTCTCTCCGGTGTATACTCAAAAATCCTCTCTTTTTGAGAAAGGTCCTCCAGAAAGGTATACCAGATTTCTCGTTCTTTCTGGTCAAGATAATGCCATATATCTCCATAAAAATCACGTAAACGCCTTAACTCAATCTCATTCACGAGAACATATCGCCATTCTCTTTTTATCATACTATCACGAAAAGTGTCATAATCAGGTCTTTCTTCAGTAAGGAGAGCAGCTGGATTGTAATTGAAAACAGTATTATACGTAATATTGCCCGGGTTATCAAGATGATACGTCCTTGCTTCTCCGATAAATAAGATGGGGTCTTCTCTTAAATGCCGATTGATGTATGACACTGCCCCCCCATATGCCGGTAATTCGCTCTTCAACACTTCTTCTTTTTCATACGTGCCCACAAAATACGACAACGGATTGGGATGACGAGATAGTAAAAAAGCACCCTGCCAGTAGCAGGAAAGAATAAGAAATACAGTAAGTGGAACAAGGAACCTCTTTGTGCAATAAATCTTTGTCGGTAACACCTCCATTAGAAGAGGCAATATCATTGCCCACAGGGGAAAAATAAACCGGCTGGTACCTACCGTGAAAAGATGAAACAAACCCCACGACACCACTGAAATAATAAGGAAGTAACAAACTCGCATGCGTTTCTCTTCTCCCAGGTCCCGTCTCTGTTTGAAATACAGAAAACCCACAATAAAAAGGACCGGAAAAAGAAAGGAGGGTTGTAAAACAAGAGATGTCTGTAATATCTCGGAAATACCGGGTGTATGATGTTCCAGAAAAAAAGAATAATCGTAATACTTTTCACTCCCTAAAAAACCATATAAAGGGTATACCGGATTACCATACTCAACCAGATTTTTAATGGCATGAGCGGCATTGAGGCCTATTATCAAAAGCACTCCTTTTACTATTCTAGCCGGCTGCCTGTAAAGCACACTATCAGCTACCAGAAGGGGAACCAGAAAAAGTAAAAGAGCCGTATATTTTGTGCCTACAATGAAACCCATCACCAGGAATATCAGCATAGAAGAGCGAACTTTGTGAGATGGATGCCAGGCAATAAGCACCACCAGGCTCATGCCATAAAAAAGCCCCAGGTCAATATTTGCCTGCCTGCTCAAATAAAAAAACTCGGGAAGTGCAAATACAAATAAAGAAACGATAATAGCAGGAATGATGGGAACTTTTATAAAGCGATGAAGAAGATATATGACATTTATTGTCCCCAGGATTCCTGCAATGACATGTAAATACTGTCCACTCTGAGCTGTAAATAAGGTAAAGAAAGCATAGAGAGATTGCCACAAAAAAGGCATGGCACTGTATATATTAAAAGGATAATCGCACACCACACCTTCCTGAAGCCACCAATGTGGTATTGCAAGGTGATAGCTTAAACCATCATAAGTTACCGGTGGATACTGTCCCGACATTATAAACAATACTGCCCAGGCAAAACCAGCTGCCACAACCAATAGAAGAAAGGGTTGTTTTTGAAGAGACGAGTATACGGAAAATACCCTGAGGTTAAAAGTTTTCTTACGGACCAGGACAAAAAGAAAACGGGTGAGACACACTAAAGGAAAGGAAAGAAAAATGAGCCAGACCACCAGCCAGTTAATACCGTCAAACAAACGTAAAAAAAGGAAAAGATGACCGATCAATAGAAACCCGCAAACCAGATACAATTGTCCCCTTTCCCATAATGGAAGATGAGGGAGTCTCCTGAAAAACAGACGGTAAACCATTCTTCCCCATATAGTCGTTACCCCGAAAAAAAGGAATACCCCACCATGAAGATGGAGCTGGGTTATCAAAAAATGAAGGGCTGGATAACGGAGAGGATAATAATAAACGGCTAAAACCACGAAAAGAAGAAAGACAAAGAAGCTCTTTCCAGATTTTATCACCGGCCTGTTTGCCTGGCAGCTTCTTTTACAGCTTCAATGATCTGGACATATCCCGTGCAACGGCAGAGGTTGCCAGAAAGGGCTTGTCGGATATCTTCTTCCCCGGGAGCAGGGTTTTTATCAAGAAGGGCTTTAGTACTCATAATAAATCCAGGTGTACAGAATCCACACTGAACAGCACCCTTTTCTATAAAAGCCTTCTGTATAACAGAAAGAGCTTTTCCCCCTACTCCTTCGATTGTCTCAATATTCTGCCCCTGCACCTGAACAGTAAGTAACAGACAGGAGTTCATCACTTTACCATCAACAAGAACAGTGCAGGCCCCACATTCTCCTTCGCCACAACCTTCTTTGGTGCCGGTTAATAGCAACCTATGACGCAAGGTATCAAGTAAACGTTCCGATAAAGGGAGCTCAAGATAATGCTCACGTCCGTTTACATATAACGTGACTTTTCTCATTTATTTTTTTCAGAATCTTTTTTACCTGCAAAATATGCTTTCAAAAATACCGAGTTGGGCACCAGAAGCACCGTCTTTTTGCTGTCTGCTACTTCACTGCTGAACCATCCTGCTGATTGAAGAGTATAGTTTTCTCCGTTTAAAATAAGCTTTTTGTCTTTAATTCCGTCTTCATTCATTACCAGGTAAAGCCACCCCGCCAGGCAGAGAAATAAATCTCTGGCATACAGAAAAGCAAAAAAAGCCAGTAAAACAACAAGGAATAAAACAAGGTGTAAGAACAGATCCAGATGCAGCAACTGAAGAGTATATACCAGCAGAGACAGAGTAATAATTCCCAGGGCAACAGCGTATACAATAAATACCATTGGTTGATAACGCTTTGTCACCACCTTTTGCACCGACGTCACTATTGGTTTTTGAAACACCCATAAAAGTAAAACAATAACCCAGCCTAAAATTAAGTGAATAGCATTCATAGTTCTATAACCTCCTTGTTGCTTTTCAGCAAAACATTATGATATGTAACTTATGATATTATTATAACGTAAAAAAAAAAGGGTGTCAATAAAAAAGCTATTGCTTTTATATTCTGATGACCCTTTGTACTCGCCATTCCCGAAGTCAGAGTGAGAGTCTCTTTTTCTGTAAAAATCTCAGGCAATTACTCCGCTTTCCGCAGCGACTCTCTATACCAAACCTTTTTTCTTGTATCGCCCGACGCATTATCAACACTGATGATACTTTCAGGAAGGCATAATGTCTTCCGGCAACCCTTTTCCCATTACCTCTTTTAACACCTGGCACACAGGCTTTTTCCTTGATTTGAGGAAATAAAGCCGGTAATAGCCCCAGAAGGATATATCACCTTATCCAATCATGAAGATTCCTGGAAAATCTTACCGGGATTGAATATCCCATTAGGATCAAAGGCATCCTTAATCTTTTTCATACAATTAAGAACGTCAGGACTCAACGCCAGGGAAATATATTGATTGCGTTTGCTGCCAATTCCATGTTCTCCGCTAAGCGTTCCACCAAGCGATGTGGATAATCGATATATATCTTCCAGCACAGCAGGCAATTTTTCTTTCCACTCTTCTTCAGTAATTTTTTCTGTTTTGATCGGCGTTACATGCAGATTACCATCGCCCGCATGACCATAAGTGGGGATCTCAATGCCATGTTTACCAGCTATATCCTGCAGTTTTTCAATAAATGCAGGAATAGCCGCAATAGGCACGACAACATCTTCCAGGGATTGATGAGGATAAATTGCCTTTAGTGCTTCGGCAATATTACGCCGAATCACCCACAATTTTTCCCGACTGGGTGCATTATCAGCTACAAAAACATCAATCGCCTCTTTTTCCAGGCACAGTTCTCCGATTACTTCATAGTCTTTCATCAAAGAATCTTCATCGTTACCGTCAAGTTCTATGATTAAATAAGCACCGGCATCTTTGTAAGGGGGTTCAACATTGAGGTATTTTGCAGATTTTTCCACTGACAGTACATCCATAAACTCTATCGCGGTAGGAATTATCTTACCCCTGGTCATAATA
>PWGE01000260.1 GCA_003554345.1 Candidatus Sumerlaeota bacterium
TACACTATTTTTACTCATATGTCAAGTGGGGTTATTATAGCGTATATTTTAGTCTATACGCAAAAGTGGGCGTAAATAGTGTTAAAATGGGGTTTATCACAAAAGGTTTAGTAAAGTCACGTTAGGGTTAGCTGTTTTTTTATTCTTTGGAGCAAATAAGTATTTGCTCATTTCCACTTTATTCCTGTGAGGTATCCTTTTTATCATGAGCATGTTCTGCATCTCTTTCTTCCTCTTCCGTTTCTTCGGATTTTTCCTCTGTGGTTGTCTCGGTTTCTGTCGGGGAAGTTTCTTCTTTTTCTGAGGAAGAATCGGCACTCTTTTCTTCTGCTGTTGGTGTCACTTCTTTCTTTTCTGTGGTTTGTTCGGACGATTCCTGTGAGGTCTGTTCTGCAGTCGATGTTTCGGGGGTTTCTTTGCTTCCTTTATCGCCGTATTTTTCATGGTGAAACTTCTTTGTTATACCCAGTCTTTTAAATAAATTTTTTACGATAAGTGATGGTTGAGCCCCCTGGCGTAACCAGTGGAGAGCCCGCTCTTCATCAACATGGAGCCGGGGTTCTTCAAAATGGGGTTGATAGTATCCTATTCTTTCAATAAAAGCTCCGTCGCGCTTTTTTCTCGAGTCAATGACTATCATACGAAAAGCAGGGCTGTGTTTTCGTCCCATTCTCTTTAATCTGATTTTTAACATTCAATTCCTCCTTATTATTCGATGTATTTTACTTAAAGGGAAACATTTGTTTCATTCGAGCCATTTTTTTGGGATTCTTAAACATCTTCATCATCTTCTTCATTTGATTGAAATTTTTGATTAACTTGTTGACGTCCTGTACCCGGGTTCCACTTCCCCTCGCAATTCTTTTTCGTCGACTCCCATTTAATATTTTCGGTTTTTTTCGCTCCAGCGGGGTCATGGAAAGAATGATGGCTTCCGTTTTCTTTAACTCTTTCGCTGAATCCTGCATGTTTATATTACCTTTTAAACGCTGGGAACCGGGAATCATGTCGAATATTTTATCCAGGGAGCCCATCTTCTTGACCTGGTGAAGTTGTTCCAGAAAATCTTCCAGTGTGAACTGCTGTTTTTTTATCTTTCGCTCTAATTCTTTGGCTTTTTTATGATCTACTGATTCCTGCGCTTTTTCAACCAGGCTGACAACATCTCCCATTCCTAAAATCCGGGAAACCATTCGCTCCGGGTGAAACTCTTCAAGGTCGGATAGTTTCTCGCCGGTTCCGGCAAATTTGATGGGTTTTCCCGTTACATATTTTATGGAAAGAGCGGCACCGCCCCGGGCATCACCGTCCAGCTTGGTCAGACATACCACATCCATCCCGACTTTGTTATGAAAGGTGCTGGCTATATTGACCGCTTCCTGTCCGGTCATGGCATCAGCTACAAAAAGGATTTCGTTCAAAGTAACTTCTTTTTTTATCTCATTGAGTTCTTCCATCAGGGGTTCGTCGATTTGCAGCCGACCAGCAGTGTCAATGATAACAGTGTCCAGGGAGTTTTGCTCCGCATACTTCAAAGCCTCCCGGCATATCTCGGGAGGTGACATGTCGGTGTCGCCGGCATAGACAGGAACATCTATGGACTTACCAAGCGTTTTGAGTTGCTCTATCGCTGCCGGACGGTAAATATCACCCGCTACCAGCAGAGGTCGGTGATATTTCTTTTTCAGGTAGACGGCCAGTTTACCGGCATGGGTTGTTTTTCCGGAACCCTGTAAGCCGACCAGCATGATGGTGGCAGGTTTGTTTTTCTCCAGTTCCAGGCCGGAGAAACCCTCTCCCATGATATTGACCATTTCATCGTGAATGATTTTTACAAATGCCTGCCCCGGAGATACGGATTTGACCACTTTCCGTCCTAACGCCTTTTCCTTTACCTTTGCCAGCAGCTCCTTGACTATTTTGTAGTTCACATCAGCTTCTAGAAGAGCTATGCGAATTTCTCTAATGGCTTCATCAACATTTTTTTCGTTGATGATTCCCTGGCCTTTTATTTTTTGAAATATATCGTCAAATCTTTCAGTTAATCTTTCAAACATTTCTTTTTATACCCCGCGAGTGGTTTTTTCCAGAAGTTTTTCCAGGTCTTTGACAAGTGCTGGCGATTGATCCCGGTACTTTAACATGAGTTGACGTATCTGCTCGATGAATTCTAAAAAATGCAGGGTGCTTTCCCATTCCCTTAAAATATCCCTGTGCTGGGAAATAATTTGATGTACCCTTTGCCTGCTTATGTGGTGATCCCTTGCGATTTCTTCGTAAGAGGCATTATCAAAATAATACCTTTTCATCATTTCACGGCTTCTGATATCCAGAATATTTCCGTAAAAAGCTACTAAGTCGCTGATGTAAGCGTATTCTTCGAAAGAGTGTCGATTATTTTTCTGATTCATAACTGAGTAATTTTAAAGGAATTTGATGGCATGTCAAGATAATATGTTGACGAGGCTGTCTGCCCTGTGAAAAGGTGATTATGTTGTTTTTCCTGTTCTGTTTTGTCCGGTATTGCCACTCTTTTTCTGCAGACTGGAAGGACTGGACTCTCTGTCATTATCGATTATCATTTTTATAATGAATACCTGGTTTCGTCATTTTCGATATCTTATGAAAGCCTTCTGTCTCAATAAGGTTGCCTGGCTTATTGCCCGTATCTACCTGCCCCCTTATTTACGTAAAAAAGGACGTAAATAAATAACCCGCTTTTCTTATAAGGGTTATTTATCCCGGTTATTAAAGGCAGAACGAAGTTTGCGAACCGATTCGCGGGGGTCTTCAACAATTATCCGGTCGTCGTTGATTATATCCAGAAATCCTATTTCATTGGCATATCGTGGGACTACATGAAAATGGAGATGTTCTATGCTTGCTCCGGCTACACGTCCCTCATTACATCCCATGTTGAAACCCTGTGGCGTATATGTGTCCTGGAGGACATCAAGACATAATACGTGCAGACGGTGTAGTTCTGCGGCATCTTCAGCACTCAGATTCCGGTATTGTTCAACGTGTTCTTTGGGAAATATGAGAATATGGCCGGGATTGTAAGGATACAGGTTGGCAGAAACGATGAATTTTTCGGTTTGATACACAGAAAGATTGATGACATTCTCATTTTCATTACGTATGGCACAGAATATGCAATGTACAGGTGGTCTTTCTCCACGAACATAATCCATTTTTGATGGAACATACAGATTTTTTCTTTCATGCATGGCTTGGCACTCCTTTTTGAGGGCACAATTTCTTGAGAGGGCAGGCCGAACACTCAGGCTTGCGGGCGGTACAATATTCTCTGCCCAGGCTGATCAATAGGTGACCAAAATTTGTCCATTCTTCAGAAGGTAATATTTCTGCCAGTTCTCTTTCGATTTTGACAGGATCTTTTTGCCTGGTGAGTTCCAGACGAAATGCAATTCGCTTCACATGAGTATCAACCACTATACCGGGTTTATGAAAGGCATTGCCCAGAACAACGTTGGCGGTTTTTCGTCCCACACCCGGCAGTTTGGTCAGTTCCTCCAGAGAAGAAGGTACTGTTCCCCCGTGTTCTTCTAATACAATGCGGGCACTTTCCCTGATAGTACGGGCTTTGTTATGATAAAAACCGGTGGATCGGATATCTTCTTCTAACTCTTCTATTGGAATGTTTGCGTATTGTTCCAGAGTATGGTATTTATTAAAGAGTTTTTTTGTTACTTTGTTCACCCTTTTGTCTGTACATTGGGCCGACAGAATGGTGGCAACCAGTAATTCCCAGGGACTAGAAAAAGTAAGGCTGCACCTGGCGTTTGGATATTCCTTCTTTAAAAGGGTGATTATTTGTGAAGTCTTTGCTTGCTTTCTCTTAGTATGCGACATGAATTCATAAACTCCCCGGCATCTAATGTGTTCATAATATTGGTGGGTTGAGCCCAGCCTTTTCGGGCAACATTCACGCCATAGTAAATATCCTCGAACATCTGCTCGCTATGACCGTCCGGCGTGATAACGAGAGCAACCCCCATGCTGAGGGCTTTCTGTACTTGCCGCCAATCAAGGTCCATTCGCTTGGGCTGACCGTTTATTTCAATCCATGTGCCCGTTTTCTGACAAGCCTGTAAAATCTCTGGCATGTCTATCGAATAGGGTTCCCGTTGAAGAAGCAGCCTGCCCGTAGGATGACCAAGAATAGTAGTGAAGGGGTTTTCTATTGCCCGTATGACTCTTTCTGTCATTTTTTCTCTGCTCATATTGAAATGAGAATGAACAGAGGCTATGATGAAATCAAATTGTTCCAGAATGTGTGGCGGATAGTCCAGATTCCCATCAGGCAGGATATCACTTTCGATACCTTTGAGCAAAGTAATATCTGGATATTTACCCTCTAACTCCTCTATTTCTGCCCATTGTTCGTATAGTTTTTCTTCTGTAAGACCGCCTGCATAATATGCCGATTGACTGTGATCGCTGATTCCAAGGTATTCATATCCTTCTTCTATTGCTTTTGATATAATTTCTTCTAACCTGATTCTGCCATCACTGAGGGGGGTGTGACAGTGTAAAAGACCTTTTAAGTCGCTTTTTTTTACCAGACGAATGGATTCGTTTTCTTTGAAGTATTCGAATTCTCCCATATCTTCTCTTAATTCCGGCAGAATATAAGGGAATCCGAGATGGTTATAAATATCTTTTTCAGTACTTGATAAAAGAGGAGAGCCCTTTTCGGTAAACAGTCCGTATTCATTTAATTTGTATCCTTTTGACTGTGCTATCTTGCGCAACCGGGTATTGTGTTCTCTGGAACCGGTAAAATAATTCAGGGCGTAGGGAAAAGACTTTTGGGATACATTTCGAAGATCGACCTGTATGCCATTTTGAAGTATAACAGAGCTTTTAGTATTTCCTTTTAGGAGAACCTCCGACACTTCTGAATAAGAAGTGAAAATATTCATAACCTGAGGATGTGAAGTGGCAATAACAATGTCGATATCCCCGATAACCTCTTTTTTACGGCGAAGACTGCCGGCGAATTCCATACAAAGGGGAGAAACCTGTTTTTGAAGATATTGCAAATATTGTTGGGCTATGTGATAACCAGTACTATAGTAAAAACGGTTCTGTATGTTTCGCAGGAGTTTAAGGCCCTGAAGAATATTTTTTTCACTTTTGGGGCCAAAGCCTTCAACTTCGCGAATCTTCTTCTCGACCGCCAATTTTTCCAGCTCATCAGAAGAGGTTATTCCAAAGCGCTTATGCAGGGCATATATCTTTTTAGCTCCCAGTCCGGGTATTTTGAGAAGTTCCGGTAATCCGGCCGGTGTTTGATTTTTGAGCTCTTGCAGCAGAGTGGATTCTTTCTTTTCCAGAATTTCAATAACTTTCTCTTTTATACCGGTACCAATGCCTCTTATGTCAACATTAAGAGTGCCGGTTTCGGGTTTGTACCTTTCTGCGAGAGGCCAGGTAAGATGCCGTATAGAACGGGCAGCGTTTTCGTAGGCGCGCACCTTGAAGGGATTTTCTCCGTTTAGATTAAGATAAACAGCAATCTCTTCTAAAATATCCGCTAGTTCTTCATTTCCCATTACAAATCCGGATGAGAGGAACTGTGTACTTCTCCTGTTTCAGGATCATATTCCCATTCCCCGAAAAAAGGCTCTTTCGCTAACTCCGGACCCAGGTCATCAAGGGTTGCCGGATATTCTTCATGCTGGCGGTAATATTGCTGTATTTCGCGCCTGAGGGCTTGCAGATATTGTTGGAGGTATTGTTTTGCGTCAGTGGTTGAGGAGATGTTTTCATAAGGATCGATATAATACTCCCCACCGTGAGGTTCTTCCGGTATCTCCGTTATATAGCCCTCTTCTACCAGCTGTTCGATAGTGTCAGGTGTTTCTTCCTGCTCTTCTTTATACTTTTCAATGGCTTCGTTCAGTTCCGTGAGATGCATTTTGTTTATGGTTTCTTTGATATTTCTCTCATAAATTGCCTGGGATACCTCATCGTTTCGCTCAATAGCCTCTTCAAGTCCCTGCTGGTAGTAGCATAAGGCGGTTTCAAACCTGCCCGCCTCTGTTTCCAGATGGGGAATGATCCTGTACACGAACGCAGGACAGTGAGGTTTTTCTGTTGCTATCTTGAAATATTCTTTTGCCAGGTCATAGTCACCCATGGTTTGCATGGCTAAAAAACCGGCATCAAAAGGGAGCCTCCAGTTATCAGGCATATGTTCCATGCCCTTTTCTAAAAATTCCAGGGCTTTTTCAGGTTTTTCAGCTTCTTCACCCACTGCCAGTGAAGAGAAAAGATAGGCGTCTTCAAAATAAGGATCCAGGGCAAAAATGACCTCGAAAAGACGCTCGATTTGAGGATAATCTCTGGTTGTGAGATAAAGGCCGCCAAAATACTGTAATAAGCGTATCCAGTTCAGGTCTGCCCATAACATTTCATAGCCCATGGCCATGGTGGGAGCGATTTCTGCAGGAGGCAGGTAGAGTAAGCTTTCCGGGGCTTCCCGTGCGTAATGTCTGATAGCAATCCTGTCCTGCAGGAATAAAGTGGCGATAAAGATTATCACCAGGAGAATGAGGAGTATACTGTTTTGTTTAAGACGAACCGTCATTCTGGAATCCTTACTTCAGATTTTTGTTATTGAATATAAAAATACCTATTACAAGCAATAAAGCAGAATAAAAACCGGCATAGGGGATAAGAAAAGGATTAAAGGCCACACTTATCACTTCGGGAAGGTTTTCGGCATGAACCACCTGGGAACGAACATTGAAATTTTCTAAGTTTGGTATGATCCTGTAAACGATATCCATAATAAAAATTTTTATCTGTTCCCCGAGTACTTCCTCTTCAGGAATGATGCCCTGTTCTAAACGCGCCCGCAAACGAATGATTTCGCGCCCCAGATCGTTGCATAGTCTTCCCGAAATAAAAAGTATGAGGGTGTATACCCCGCTCAAAAGAGGGGTGGTGAAAGAGGAAAACATGACTGCCATGGCAGTAATAATGCTGAGTTCGAGATAATTGTAAAAGATGGGCAGCAACAGGTAACCAGAAAAAGAAACGCGCGGGGTCAGAGCAATAAGGACAAAAAAGACCAGTGCCATAAGAGTGATGATGACATAGATTGTGCCTAATAACCCGAGGTATTTGCCGAGAATATACTGCCATCGCTTGATGGGTTTGGAAATAACAGTGTATATTGTTTTTTTGTCCACTTCGCTATAGATGAGGGTGATACCCACAAATATTGCAATTATGATGGAAAAAATGTTGATGGTAGCCAGTCCGATATCCTTTATGACCCGGTCATGTTGTCCGATAGTGAGTTCTCCTAAAACCAGGGAAGAAAGGATAAGTATTATCGCAAAGATGAGCAGTATGTATAAGATGCGGTTTCGTATGGCTTCGCGAAAGGTGTTATAAGCAATAGACCAGACTTTTCCCATGAAATTATTCTCCCATTTTGATTTTTCTGATAAAATAGTCCTCAAGCGTTTCCCGGCGGGGAGAAACAGAGATGATTTGAGCTTTTTCATCTGTTTCGGAAATCTGCCGGAGGATGGCGTTAATATCAATGCCTGCCGGGAAGAAAAGAAAAACCTCCCCTTCATGAACCAGGGCTTTTTCAGCCTTTTCTTCGAGTGTTTGAATGAGCTCTTTGTGGTAAGTGTTCACCTGTACTTCGTAACCGGTAATATCGGTCGATAACAGGTCTGTCATCTTCCCTACGTTTAATAACTCTCCCTGGTAGAGAATGGCTACCCGGTCACAGATCGTTTCGACGTCCTGTAATATATGGGAACTGAAAAATATGGTTTTTCCCTGTTCTTTGAGCTTTAAAATAACATCTCGCAATTCTTTACGTCCCAGTGGGTCAAGACCGGAAAGAGGTTCATCTAAAATGATCAATGAAGGATCGCTCAGGATGGCCTGGGCTAATCCGATTCGCTGAATCATCCCTTTAGAATAACCCTTTAAAGGGAGTTTTTCAATGTCAAAATTATCCAGTCCTACCAACTTTAAAACTTCCGGTATGCGTTTTTCAATTTTTTCTTCCGGCATTTCATAGAGTCTTCCGTAAAAGTCGAGAAATTCATCTCCTGTCAGGTAATCGTAAAAGTAAGGGTTCTCAGGCAAAAAACCTATTTTCCTTTTTACACCGACATTCCAGTACGGTTTGCCATAAATACGAGCACTACCCGTGGTCGGGTAATGAATCGTCATCAGAATTTTGATGAGGGTGCTTTTCCCGGCTCCGTTGGGTCCTAATAGCCCGAAGACTTCGCCATCTTCCACATTAAAAGAAAGGTTCTTCAGAGCATGTACTACTCGTTCCTTAAAACGCAGCTTCAGTTTGCCGTATTCGAAATCTACAACGCTCCGGCGATAAACCTTCGAGATGTTCTCTATATCTATAACCGAGCTCATGATCTCTCCCCCTGCTCAAAAATTTTGTATTTTTGCAGATAAATTATCATTTAATGTATCATAATTTGTTAAAACTGCCAACACTGGTGTGCATTTTCAGCTAAATGAAGAGTGTAAGCCGTCCCTGAACTTTTAAAAATTGTTTGTTGAATAAAACGCTTTCAGCCCCTATCTATTATCACTACCGGACAGAGCATATTGAGCTTGTCTTGTAAAGTATCCCTGGTACAAGGGATGTTTTAAAGAGTGGAAAAGAGTACTACCTTTGCCCTGTTTTTTTTCACGGACCTTCTGACATGAAAACCTCTGGCAGATGTTTCAGAGGAGTTCTTCATGTCAGCACGAGTGCTAACGCCACCAAAAATGAAAATAAGATGCCGATACCGCCAGAGTGAACTGTAAGTCGGGGATCGGCGCTCCCGGGAAGCCAGAAATACACTCATGAAGTGCAAGGTTTTTTATCAATGTGTACTATATTTTGAAGAGTTTATTATCAGTGGTAGGGGCAAACCTATGTGTTTGCCCTGTATTACTCAAGTTTGACAGTAAACGGCAAAAAAGAGAGGTAAGATTTGTTTTAAGACCCATTTCATGGGGGTTCACTTTTTAGAATTTCTAAAAGTGTAGTGCCACGTATGA
>PWGE01000310.1 GCA_003554345.1 Candidatus Sumerlaeota bacterium
ACAGGGCTCTCTGTCTTCATAATGGAAAAATGCTTTCGCAGGGAGATCCTGAAGAAGTCATTCATGATTATCTAAACCGCCATCTGCCCAAAGACTCGGTAGAACGAGAAACTTTCGCTTCTCCACAGGTCTCGTATGATGCCTCCCAACTCCGAATCGGCTGTGAGGCTCCCAAAAGTCTTACTGTTACCGGCGAACTGGTGCAGTGTTCACTTTCTCAGACCTTTACTATGCCCTGCAACAATCTCTGCGAAATCGGTATACTTTTCGCCACTTACCAGCGAATGAACGAATCTCAGGTATTTTTCCGACTGGAGGAAATCTACCCTGATGAGAAGGAAATTATTATTCTTGAGGTCCCGGCCGCTCAATTATATGATAATCAGTGGTACTATTTTTCCTTTCCCCATATTCCGGATTCAGCCCAGAGACAGTATCGCTTCACTATCTGGTCAAACGCCCAGACCAGTCATAGTGCAGTTACCCTATGGTATAACAATAAGGAAAAAATCGAGGATGAAGCATTTTTCTGGAATGAAGTTGCCCAGACCGGACACTTATGTTTCCGGGCATTATATGTAAGCAAATGAAAATCGGCATTCTCACTCAAAGACATATCCTGGGTTTTGGTGTGGACTTAGTCGTCCATAAGACAGCCCAATTTTTAACAGATTTCGGACACGATATAACGGTACTGGCAAATGTCGCTTCAGAAGACTTTCCGAGGGTAAATTACACCGTTATTCCCATTCCTGTTGAGCTACATCCTGCTCCCAAAAAAGAGTATTATAACAGCCGTTTATACCAGAAACTTATAGCCTCTTATCAATTTGATGCTCTCATCTTTCATACACTTCCCTTTTTTTATGCTCTGCCTGAATTTAAAAACACTCCTTCCATGGTTATTGAATACGGTACCTCGGACACTCTTTTCTTTCCCCTGCATACTAAAATATTTTTTCATGTAAACGAATATCTCACCTATCACAATTATTATCCTCACGCCGACATCATCTGTCCCATTTCCCGGTTCTTAGAAAACAAACTTCCCCACTCCCTCCAGAGAAAAACTGAAGTTATTCCGCTGGGAGCCGACCATTATAAAGACTTTCGCTATTCTTCAAGGCAAATAACTGCAAGACGTCAGGAGCTTGGTATAAGCAAAGACGATACGGTCCTGTTATATGTAGGTCGTTTGAATTATGAAAAACAGCCTTATAAAAATACCCGGCAGTTGCTGGATATATTCCGGGAAGTTAAAAGAATCCGCCCGGACTTACAACTGGTCATGATTGGATATGGAGATGAAAACGACCGGCGGTTTTTGAAGAAAAAGGGGGCAATCCCGGTTATAAATGTCCCCTTCAATGAGATGAGCCTGTATTACCAGATGTGCGATATTTATGTAACAACCACTCTGTGGGAAGGATTTGACCTCCCGCTTCTGGAAGCTCAGTATTTCGGGAAACCTGTAGTAGCATATTCTATAGGAGCACATCCGGAAGTCTGCAGCAACAACGTCACCGGATTTCTGGTCACCTCCCGCCTGGATTTCCAGAAAAAAATCCTCACACTGGCTCAAAACAAGCTGATATATAAATATCTTTCCTCCAATGCCCGGATGTTCGCTTCCCAATACACATGGGAAAAAACTGTTCGCAACTACGAAAATCAGCTTTTCTCCATTACAACATCTTCCCCTGCAGTCAACAGAAGGAACCCCTCACAAAAAGCGCCACTTATCTCTATCATTATTCCTAATTACAATGCTCCCCCGGACATGCTTCAAAGCTGCCTGCAAAGCATTACCAACCAGACATATACCAACCATGAGCTTGTACTCGTTGACAATAATTCTTCTGATAAGAGTTATCGCGACGTTTGCTCCCGCTATCCAGGAAAGCATCTCCTTATTGAAAATGAGAAAAATTACGGATTTTCCTCCGCTATTAACAGGGGGATAGATAATGCTCAGGGAGAATGGCTTCTTCTATTAAATTTTGACACCTTTCTTGATCCTTATTGCCTGGAAAACTTCATCAAAAATCTTCCTCCTCAATACACCAGTATTGCAGGCTACGCACCTAAAATGTACCTGGCAACCGAATACAGGGTCATTGACTCCATAGGTACCGGTATCAACAGTAGCGCAGAAGCCTACAACGTGGGAATCGGTGAAATTGATGTGGGACAGCACGACAGACAGCGCCAGATATTCGGATGCTGTTTTGGAGGAGCATTTCTTCAGAAAAAATCCTTTGACTATGCCGGGAAACTTGACGAAAGTTACGGAATGTACTATGAAGATGTGGACTGGTGTCTGCGCGCCAATCTCCTGGGATTCTCCTTTTATACCATGCCTGCCGCCATCATCTATCACTATCATTCAGCCTCTTTACGCCATCTTTCATATAACTGGAAATATGAACTCATTGAGCTGAACCTGCTGAAGACTGCCTATAAGAACTTTTCTTTTAAAAACTTCAGTAGAGCCCTCATAAAGCGATTAAGAAGCTATCATCGCCAGAAAAAAGAGGGCCATTCAGTCTTTTTAGTCAATAACTATAATATCATCAAAAAGTTTGATCAGCAGTTACCCGTCCTTCATCGTCAAAGAAATATCATCCAGGAGCGAAGAGTACAGTCAGAGGAAAAGCCCCTTCATTATTCTCCACCACCAGTCAATTTTTTTGATCCCCGTTTTTATTCCTGCCGGTACACTCCTGACAACATCCTTCATAGCCTGGAAGAAAAAATGACGACCACTTCTCTGAATCAGACAGAATTTGCTCTCTGGACCATCTTACAAGAAGTTCAGAATGGTGAACTTTCGTTGCACCAGGCTAAGGAACACTTTTTTTCCTCGTTTCAACACGGGGTTTATCAAAAGATACTCTTCAATCTCATTCCGGAACAAGAGGTGATCCACAATCCACTTGCTTTTAAAAGCGGGCACGTCATCGTGCAGAAGCATGAAAGATTTCCCCGGGGACAACTGGATGGAATAAGCCTGTGGTTATTGAATCATAACCGTATCAACGCCGGCACCGTGTTATGCGAGATATGGGACGAAGACAGCTACACCTCTCAATCTATGCAGTTCCCCGAAACACGCCAGGATATATGGTTAAAAGTCCCCTTCAGCTATAGCACCCAGGGCGGACCTTTCACCCTGCGTCTCTCTTTACCCGGGAACATCCATAAAGAAAACACCCCCTCTTTTGCTATCAGTGAAAAACCCCTCTACCCTTTCACCGCCACGTCAGCCAATAATCGTTCGTTATCAGGAAATATTATTATAAAATATCATTTTAATCCCCAGGAAAGGATGTAAATCATGGAAAATTTTTCTCTGCGACATATGAAAAACAAGATTCAGGAAATAGTCAGGGAATACCTCGCAGAAGAATTTCTGAAAAGCCTGGAAACAAAAGAAGAACACACACCCGACCTGGAATACACGCAGACTATTTCTGACTCGGTACTTGATATATCAGCAAATGAGCCTCTTCGTTTTATGTACCAGGTCCGCACCAGTCATCTCAGTGCCCTGGAACTACTTTTCGCCACCTATCACAGGGTACTTAAAAACGTTGAATTCAAACTGCAGATCCACCATTCCATCAACCAGCAGCTTCTTTATGAGGACAGTTATACCAGGACCATAAAAGACAACGAGTGGATCTCTTTTCCTATCGGCACAATTGATATAGCCCGTCATACCCCTATCACCATCACCCTCTCACTTACTGAAAAAATCAATCATAGATTATCCATCTGGTATGGACGAAATGTCAACGTGTACGGAGGCTTTTTTCGCATTGGCAAAAAAAAGATGACCGGCTACCCTGCCCTGCGCATATACACCGGCGAACCCACTCAACCCATACCTTCCCTGGAACTCAATGAAGCCAACATGGATTTTCTTGAGAAGATTCAGAGCATCAATGAAGACACCAAAAAAGAACAGAAAGAGATTGTAGAAGAATACGAGGCTTTATTCCACTCTTTGCTGACTGAAAACAAGGGTTTGGAAGAAAAGGTGGAACAACTGGAGCGTGAAAAGGAACTCCTCTTCAAACAGGCAGGAAAGTCTTCAGAAGAAGGGGACCAACTGATAAAGGCACCATCCCCTGACAGCACCGCCCTGTTTCAACGCCTTTTAGAGGCATATACCACCCGTTTTGCCCACCTGTGGAACAATCCATTTTACCGCTTTTTTTATATCTGGAAATACCGCTGGTTTCTCACCAGACAAAGCGGAGAATTTCCGGCTGCAGAACTCAAGGCGGGCATTGAACTGGAACAGCCCTTTCAAGTAACTTCACCTTCATCCAGAATATACCTGTACTGGGGCACTCATAAGAGAACCAACACGGGAACAGTACACATATCACTGTATAATAGAGAAAACCAGCTTCTCAAATCTACAGACATACAAATGGAAAATCTTCCTGATTTAACACCTGTTCCTTTTGTTTATGACTTCTCTCCCCAGGAAGATTACCTGTTGAAACTCAATTGTCAGGACGGCATGACGGGAAACTTTGTTTCTCCCATGGCTACCAGAAAAAGGTCAACAGCCCTGCCGGCGCTCCGCCTAAACGGCTATCGGCTACCGGCAGCGCTGAAAATCACTTTCCAGTAATCTGTTCAGTAAAGCGTCCAGATGACATCACGAACAGAAGTGGGCTCTTCCTCCTCTATCTCCAGCAAAGTAAACTTCACAGCATCGGCTTCCACATAATCGCCACTGGTTTCGTGATTGGTAACCGTTACAGCCCCGGGTTCACCCTGTTGATAATGAAACTCTCCCAGGCTGTTCCACTGAGCACCATCTTCTCTTTGATTACGATATACTATTTCAGTTTCATCCCCATGTTCGATTTCATACCGGACATCTGTTTCCCGGTTGCCACCGCCTGCCCACCAGGCAGAGACTTCGTATAAACCGCTATAGGGCATAGTCATAAACCATCGAAAGTAGGCAGAACCATCGCCTGCGGTGATAATATGGTAATCATCGTCCCAGGGTGAACCATGATCTCCAGTCCACCAGCCGCCGCTATATTCAACGCTGGCACTGTCCTGGTTGTCAATGATGTACTCCCCCAGGCCATCACCCCGGTAATGGAAATAAACACTATCAGCCGTCACATTATAGTCTTCATCAACGATATTATTAATGACCAGGGAACCTTCCGTACCTTCCTCAAAACTGTACATACCAAGGGAAGTCCACTCTCCGCTTCCCTCCGATTGATCAACAGTTACCGAATGGCTTCCCAGAGCATCATGAATAGTAAAGGGCACTTCTTCTGCCGGAGATTGAACCGTTGGATACCATACAAATATCTCATACAAACCGGCGCGGGCAAGATCTGGGGTATAAGTTACCGAAGCAGGAAGCTCTCCACCCTGAATCTCGAGAGAATCCCGGTAATAGGAATCATTCCTGGACACAGTCTGCCAATCCCCTTCGACCTCGCATTCTGCATCATCCCAGTCTATAAGATAACGGGGAACCACATTCCACACTGTAGGAACACTTCGTTGAAATCCACCGGAAGGTGCATTTTTCACCTCACCGTCAGCCCACATGGTTGTAGAACCGCCGCCGTCGTAGTTCATGGCATAGTCACAACCCAGATCAAGAAAGAAGTCAGCAAGTTCGGGAATAGTCATACCCACGCTATCATTTCGACCATCAACGGTCACAAAATAAATCAACCGTTCTTCCGATTTATACCCCACGGCAGTACGAGGATGTCGACTATCAACCCAGGGAAAACCTTCATCTATAACATCATCTTCACCGGCTGTCACCAGGTTGGGACCGCCGCCGATGGCATCGATCACATCATCCCACTGTGGATGATCGGATCCGCCACCAATATCCACCTGGGTTATAACAAAATGTTCGCGTTTATTCCCTGACAAACCGAAAGTACTTCTGTCAGCTCCCCAGGAATTAATGACATTGCCATCAATTTCGAGATATTGCTGAGCTTCTCCCGTCTCCATATTAAAGAACCCGGCATTGACAGAAGCCACTGCCCCTGTCTCTTCACCGTGCACGCTGGTTGGTTCTCCTCCATCAATATGGCTGGGAACCAGGTCAATATTACGTTCGTCCATATCCACTTCTAAAACCCATAGATTCCAGGTCGGATCGGGATTATGGGCACTGCGAATGCGTGCCCCCGGTGCCAGATCCTCCCAATCCCCATAAGTTATATCCGGATAGTTCAAATCTGCAAACCCCAGAACAACAAACATGGACAGCAGAAGACATATCAGTCCCCGCCGGCAAGAAAAAGTGGTTTTACGCTCCATCAGACTCTCCTTTTTATAAACATTATATTTTTTCTTCTTTACATTACAAGAATCATCAACATCTTATTTACCATACACCGGTCATTGCCCGTTGCATTCTTTTTGAACTCACCAATACCATAAGCAGGCCTTAACCATTGCTGCTTTTTTGTGATAATTTACCGGAAAGCAAGAAAGGGCCTTACAATCAAGAAAGAGTTATCAATCTATGAAAATAATAGAAGAGACCCTTTTCTTTCATTATATGTCCTATAATGTTTGAGTCAAATCCTTCTTTTTCATGTAAAAGTATAATATATCCTTTTTCCCTCTTTTCCCTGCAAAATTACAGCTCTTCTTCTCAAAAAAACATTATAATTCATCCAGCAACTCATCCCGGGAAAGAGGTCGGCTTATGCGGGAAATTTCTCTTCCTTCAGCATCATGAAAAATAATAGCGGGGACACGATAAATTGAAAATTCAGATGAATAACGGGGTTCCTGAGAAAGATCAATGCGCACCAGCACGTAATCTGCCAGCCGTTCTTCAAATTCAGAAGTTTCAAAATATCGGTCATATTCCTGGCAGGCTTCTGCCTGAGGAGTATAAAAATAGACAAGCATTTCTCTATTCTGCTGTCTGGCAACACGACGTGCCTGGGACAGATTATCATACCATACAACCTCATCCACCTCTACAGGTTCCGTTGGTTCGTCAACAATCGGATCTTCAACCGGGGCAACATCAATGTCCACATCATCATCTACCAGGACAAAGCGAAAACCATCAGCATAGACGCGGGGAAGATTTCTATCGTCAGCGGGACCGTCTGCCTCGGAAGCATCAACCTTTACATGAAGATCATCACCTGAGGAAAAAGTATACTCTCCAAGAGAAATCCATTGATTGTGATTCGGTCTCGTCAAACCACCCCAGCCATCCTGATTGAGCTCAACGGTAGTATCTCCATCAGCATGTTCAATGATATATTTCACATTCCTGAGATTGGCAGACTGACTCCAGGTCACATAGACCTCGTAGCGTCCTTCCTGATCAAACGCAGGGGCAACACGTGCGCTGGCGACAAAATCCTCTTCATCCCTGTAATCAATCATACGGGAACCCAGCTCTTCCGTCAAACCCGACGCTTCACTTTTGGCAACACTTGTCTGCCAGTTGCCTTCCACTTCTTCATAATACTCATAGTTCTGCCCATCCGGCAGCGTTTCCACAATTATCTCACCGGCAGTCACTATACTGGTAAGGAAAATACACACTCCCAGCACTAAAAGCATTTCCTTAAAATTTTTTAAAAACATCTCTTATTCTCCCTTTACCTTACTCTTTTTCTTTCTATCAGATATTTTAACAGAATTTATTATTTTTCTAAAAGAAAAAACTATTTATCGTTATTTTCCTTTCAATTCCCGGAAAATAACAGTGAAAGATCCAGTGCTTTTACTGAATGAGTAAGCTCTCCCACGGAAATATACTGAACGCCTGTCCGGGCATATTCTTCTATATTATCAAAAGTTATACCACCGGACGCTTCCAGTTCTACTTTATCTTCTCCCATTTTTACAGCCTGCTGTATATCAAAAGAAGACATGTTATCCAGCATGATATAGTCTATCATTTCTTCATATTGCAGAGCTTTTTTAAATTCTTCCAGATTTTTAACCTCTATTTCCACAGGCAAATCTTCGGGTGCAGAAGATTGAATAATTTCCAGAGCCTGTTCAATACCACCCGCTGCTTCAATATGATTATCTTTAACCAGAATCATATCATACAGACCCATTCGATGATTCTGCCCTCCGCCGGTACGAACAGCATACTTATCCAGCTCGCGCCACAGAGGCATCGTTTTACGGGTATCCAGAATAGTAACGCCATAGGGAACGGTTTTCTGAACATATTGTTCCGTGCGGGTAGCTATTCCTGACAAACGCTGAATGATATTTAAAAAAACCCTTTCACCCTGGAGAACAGAAAGTATTTTTGCCGTGAGATGCATTAAAGGCTGACCGGTTCGAATACTTTCCCCCTCAGCAGCCAGCAATTCAATTTCCACCTCATCATCAAGCAACCCGAAGACGGTACCGGCCAGGGGCAAACCACATATTATCCCATCTTCCCTGGCATACAGGGTAAAAGAACCACTTTCCGAACCATAAAAAAAAAGCCGGGAAGTACAATCTCCCCTGCCTACATCTTCTTCCAGTGCCTCCTGCACTCTTTCTCGCAAACGGGATGATATTTTCATTCCTTAATCTCCGTAGCTATGTTTATCTTCAGGAAAAGCCTCCGTACGAACCTCTTCGCAGTAAGAGCGTACCGCCTGGAGAATAATTTTCCTTAAGTCAGCATATTGCTTTACAAAACGAGGCAGGGGGCTGGCAGACAAGCCCAGCAAATCATTGATAACAAGAACCTGACCATCACAATGTTTTCCAGCTCCAATACCTATTACAGGTACCGAAAGCATCTCTTTCACTTCCCGGGCAAGACTGACAGGAACAGCTTCAAGTACGATACTGAAAACCCCTGATCTTTCAAGAGCCCGGGCATCCTGCTTGATCTTTTCAGCCTGCCCGGCGTCCTTTCCGCGTACACGATATCCCCCATACGCATGGACGGATTGTGGTTGCAATCCGAT
>PWGE01000018.1 GCA_003554345.1 Candidatus Sumerlaeota bacterium
CTTATCCTGATCATCAGCATGGTATTGGTTGGGATACACATAATAGGGGTCGTTCATTTCATCCAGAAGCATGGGGTCGTCCATTCTGCTCTGGAGGAAAAGCATATGGTCGGGGAAATAACCTCCTGGATTGGAGGAGCACCAACTATCAAACAAGAATTCTCCCTCTTTTAAAGGGTATGGTGAAGGATGAAGAATAGTAAAATCAACTTCTTCAATCTCAAAATATTGAGGCAAAAGAGGTGTAAGGTTCCATAAATCAGTATTACCTTCCAGATAAAGACGTTCCTTGAGATGGTTAAGAGTGGTGAGAGGTGATATATCGGTAATCATGTTGTAGCGGGCATTTAGATTTTGCAGTTTACTTAAGTATTGCAACCCTGTGATGTCCTGCAGGTAATTATTGCGTATGGAAAGAAAGGTTAATTCCTTCAGATACCTAATCGGCGTATTATAACCAATCTCTGTGAGAAGATTATCTCGCAGGCTCAGGTACCACAATTTATCTAAATCAGCCAGAAGGTGGAACTGCATGTTTTGAAGGATTGTATTGTTAATGCCATTATTGCGTAAATTGAGTTCCTGCAGGTTCGTAGCATACTGGAGTCCTTCCAGGTTTCTAACGGCATAATTGCGCAGGTCAAGCACTTCTAAACTATTCATATCGCTGAGCAAAACAGGTTCATCAGTTTTTTTATCCAGTAACCGGTAGATTTCGTGGCGAAGATAATAGTCCGGAATATTAATTATGGGGTTCTCACTGTCAGTTTCAAATAAAGCAGTTATCTCTCTATCCTCAGAAAGTGTCAATGAAATTTTTACATCTTCTTTTTCAGTGCCTTGCCAACTGACAAAACGATAGCCGGGCCGCGGTATGGCTTCCAATTCTACAGGGATTTCCTTAAAGTAGATCCCACTCCACGGATAGGGTGATTCAGTTACCCCCTGGGTTTCGGGGTGAAGCTTAACTGTATTAATGCGTATATAACCTTTTTCCATCGAGTTTACATGAAGAGTGATGGTAACCTCTTCTTCGAGGTTGAAATGCTTCTTAAGATGCTGGCGCTGGTAAGCGGGACGCTTATCAGCAAATTCCAGCCATCTGTTAAGATAAAACTGATTTGCCACACTGCGGTTCCACCGTTGTCTGTGTTCATCCATTTCCCTTTCTAAAATTGCATACTCGTGCTCGATAATGGGTTTTATTCTATCTGAAGAAAAAGTAGTGTTTATATGGTCTGCAAAACGGTTGATAAAGAGATATCTAAAGGTATTGCTTTCCAGCATGTTACGTAAAAGCTCTGTTCTGGCTCCTCTTCTGAAAGAATACCTGTCACCTTCTCCGTGTGGGTCCAATGCGTTGGCAAGTAAATCATACTCATAACTGCGAGCGGCATTGTCAAAGTCCCAGACCATAATACGCCATTTGCCATCGTGGTATGGTTCATCAGAGGTTTCTCGGACCCTCCAGTAACGAAAATGTCTGTGTCCATACCAGTCGACATTACCAAAGTAGAGAAACATGACCAGGTAATCAATATAACTGTTAATGCACACCTTTTGCTCAAGCTTTTCAAAGTTTTCTGGTATGTTCAAATCATTTTCCAGAGCAAAGGAATGGAATTGATTGTAAAACAAAACGTCTTCGGGAAGACCGGCTTCCAGTTTATAACTGCCTATTGAAAGGTCGGGGGCGTCGGGTCCTCTTAAGATGATAATATTATCAGGATCGGTTTCATAGTTGTATGCTAAATGGTATTCATCAAGACGGTCTCTGACATTAATCAATCCCCAGTATTCGCCATTAATGAAGTGGAGAAAGCGGCGGCATCTCTGGACCCCGACCTCTGTGTTTTCCATTATCAAATGTGCCAGGGAATCGTTAAGAAAGTTATACCAGTTTCCTCCCTGTCTGAAAAGTATTCTTTTAAATTTTTTCAGTGGCTCAGAGCTACCAGGTTTTGTAGAGTCAGGAAAGAATTGATATAACATATCATCCTTTCCGTTGAGTCCGTCATACTCATCACGCGCATAGAGACGGAAAGCCTTTTGAGCTCTCATTCGTCCGAAACCACCATGTATACGCATTCCTACATTCTGGGATAATGAGTGTGTCCCATTGTCTTCAAAAAGTTCAAAATGTACAGGACGCTCCCACTCTCTTCCGGTCTGTCCGAAATTTCCTGCATGGGTAACATTCTGGCTTTCTGTTCCCCCTTCAAGAAAATATTGCTCTCCAGGCACATAAATTCCCTTTTCATATCCAAACAGGTTCTGGGGATCTGTTATAAAGGAAGCAATGGGTAGACTGTAACGGTTTTCTCCGGCAGGGTCTATAAAATAAGAACCGGAAGCTATATCACTTGCAAAACTGCCATCAGTATTGACTTTATATGCTTTAGCTCTTACAACTGTTCCTTTGAAAATATTGTCGGCCGGTGGTCCCCAGTAGGGTTCATCTTCTACTCCCCGATAAGTGGTTATGATGTTGCTTAAGTCGTTATTTTCTTCGGACCGATTGGTAATTTCCAGGCTGTTTTCATAGACATACGTGTTGTTGAGACGGGGTATGTTTTGACTTACCTCCCATTCATCGAAAAAAAAATAATTTATCAGGTATTCTTTTCCTTTATTATCCAAATTATCAATATCAGGAGAGGAGCCATCAAGAGTATAAAGTACAGTCACTGCAGGGTCAGGATGACTGATTGTAAGATTGACATTTTCCGTATAAAATCCTGGAGACAAAGAGAAAACAGGAGGCTGTATCTTCTGTGTCCCATAATCGTTACTAAAACCGGGTGTGGTTCCTCCATATTCTATGTTGAAAAACCCTCCATACCGACGCCACAGGTCTCTGTTTTTTTTCTGTCGACCATAAGATTGGTCTCTCTGGAGAGGTAGAGCCGGAATGAAATCTATTGTGGTCTTTCCATCCGGAGCCGTTAAAATAAGGGGCTCTCCTTCTCGATTGATGCGAAAATTTGTATGATGTTTTTCCCCAACCATGTCTTTTCCCGAGGCAAAAACAACCAGGTATTCACCAGGGAAAAGAATATTCATGTGCGGGCTTGAAGTTGCTGATACATCAGGAAACCTCCATCGAAGCGGGTTATCCACCTGGTCAGAAAGGTAATAACCAGTTAGATCAATGGAATGGTTGGTTGCATTGTATAATTCTAACCACGGTGGGAAATTCCCTTCTTCATCTGACAGAGAAATACCGTTGGTTGCCATGAACTCATTTATTAATAATGGGAGATTTCGTTCTTCAACAACGGGTAATATAATAAAGTCTACGTCTTCTATATGTTCATAATATTGTGACATTGCCGTGAAATTTGTGGAATGGTTGCCTCCTACATGCAATCTACTGCCCTGTCCGGATATATCAGGCAAGTTCTGGAGAGGACTGAAATCGGTGATTTGATTGTCACGAATATTGAGATTTTTCAGATTGGAAAGTGACGATAGTACGGAAATATCTTTTATTTTATTATTTCTTAAGGTTAATTCCCGCAAGCGAGTGATGTTTTCCAAAACAGAAATGTCAATTACTGAATTGCTGTGTATACTCAGATCTTCCAGCAGAAGAATATTGCCTATAGCTTCAATGTTTTGTATCCTGTTATTGCGGAGAGATAATTGCCTTAAGTTGACGAGGTCGCTGAGGGGGGTTATGTCCTCAATGTGATTATTTCGCAGATGAAGTTTTTTCAGTTGTTCCAGGGATGATAGGGGAGATATATCCTGTATTCGGTTGTCGCGTAAATTGAGATAGCGTAAATTCGTCAGGTTCTCAATACCTTCGAGAGATTTAATGCCGCACCCTCGTGCTTCTAAAGAGGTGAGTTGAAGCAGGGCTTCTTTGTGAAGAGGACCGATAGGGATGCGTAATTCATGGCGAATTCTCGCTTCCAGATAGGGATCTGCCAACATGATTTCTTGTCCCATAATTTTGAGAATGCTTAAAATTAAAAGGAAAATTATAATTTTTTTCACATGAGCAACTCTATAATAATAATATATACAAAAATTATATAAAATTATCTGACAAAAGAAAGGGGCTAAAACAGATAAAAAATCAGTCATATATTTATCCAACAAAAAGTGGTTACTAAAAAATAACAGTCAAATTTAACAATTTATTAAAAATAGATTGAAAAAATTAAAAAATTGTTGTATATTTATTGTTGCAAGGAGGCTAGCTAGATAATGAAGCATATAGTATACCTGTTTTTAATTACAAACATTTTTCTATCTGTTTGTTTGGGAGGACAGGTGCTTGCCCTGGTTGACAAAGAAGATCATCTTGAACCTATCTATAATAACAGTATTGCCTATAACCTTGAGGTTATTTTCAATTACTGGGGACTTGACCTGACATATCATTTTCTTGACCAGGATTTACCAGATGATAAAGAGATGCAAAAATATGTGGCTGTTTTAACTTACTTTCATAATGAAAGAGTTCCTGAACCTGAGAAGTTACTTAATTGGCTTATCAGTCAAAGCCGTCAGAAAAAAAAACTGTTTATATGGGGCGACATTCCCCGGGTTTCTCATGACGGAACTCAAAGGGTATCCGAAATACGTGTGGCTGAACTATATGATATATTTGGGATTCAAGCAGGAACTGACGACCCGGAATCTCCGCTCCGACTTGTGATAAGGGAAGATGTGGATGCTTCTCTGGTAAACTTTGAACGTGATATTTCTAAAGATAGATTCAGTGTTGAACATCTTGTATCACAAGAGGGAGCTGAGGCTGATTTTCAGATGATGTATGGTGTGAATCAGGATGATTCTGCCTGGGAAACCGTTATTGCTTCCTGGGGAACACAGGGCTCATATATTCAATCTGACTTTAGTTTATTCCGCCGTTGGATTGGAGGAAGAGGGAGTTCCCAGCTTTATCTCGATTTATTCAGAATTGTGGGAGAAGTCTTTGATTTGTATCATGCTCCTGTTCCTGATCTTACCACCTTAATGGGGCGGCGGGTGTTGATGTGTCATATTGATGGTGACGGAGTTAATAATCTGAGCTATGATCGAAGTCCTTTGTTATGTGGACATGTTATTAAGGAAGAAGTCCTGGAGCAATATCCTCAGGTGTTGTTTGGAGTGTCTTTTATCGTGGACACAATAAGTACGGGGTGGGATGGCACAACTGAACTAAGTGATCTGGCACGGGAAATCTTCCTGTTGGAGAATGTTGAACCGGCCAGTCATACTTTTCATCATCCATTAGATTGGCGGAATGAGATCTATTATGAAGAGGCTGAAGTCACGTTTGATAGTTACCGGGAAGTGGTTGAATCAATTGAGTACTTAAATCATTACTATGCTCCGGAAGATAAGCCGGTTCATATTCTGTACTGGTCAGGAAACTGTTTGCCTGCAGAGAATGATATTGCGCATCTTTATGAAAAAGGCTATTATAATCTGAATGGCGGAAGAAATGTGACAGATCCATTGTTTCCCAGTGTTACCCAGTTAAGTCCGAAAGGGAGAAAGATTGGTCCTTACCGGCAAATATTTGCTCCTATGAATAATGAAATGCTTTATACAAATTTATGGTCAGGACCTTTCTGGGGTTATAAACAATTGATAAGATGCTTGAAGGTGGCAGATGGACGGTACCGTCTTAAACCGATCAACCTGTATTTTCATTTTTATTCTGCGGAGTGTCATGATGCCTTAAATGCCCTTACTCATAATATTGAATGGGCGGTGTCTCAAGCACCCATTTCAATTTATCCCGTACATTATTGTCAGAAGGTGGCAGAATTTTTCCGTTTAGAAATAGAGGGCCTGGGCAATAATAGCTATCATGTTCAGGGATTGCAAACCATTCAATCTCTCCGCGTTGAAAGTGGTTTGATTCCGAACCTTGACGATAAACGTATTTTAGGGTTTTCTCAGGAAAACGGAAAAACCTGGATCCATCTTCAGCCTGATGCCGGAGAACTGGATATACAGCTGGCTAATGAGCAGCCATCTGTGCCCTATCTGGTTGATGCAAATATTTATAGCATTCATTGTACAGATAGGAATAAGGAGATGCTTGAACTACTGGTTTCAGCTCCTCTTGATTCTTTTGAAAGTCAGATGATATTCAGGGTTCCTTCTGCCCGGAAGTGGGAAATATATATTGATGGGAAAAAAGCTGAAAACATATCATCACTTTCGGAGGACAGAATAAGCTGGAAAGGTCTGCTACACAGGAAGGAAAGCACAGTGTTGCTTCAACTGAAATGAAGAAGATGCTGGTACTATTATTCTTTTTATCTGCCGTGGTTTTGGTGGTTATTTTTATGCTTATTCCCTCGGATACCTACATGGAATATCTCTTCACAGATTCAGAAAGCAGGGAAAGAGAGTTGGAAGTTTTACTGGACATTTCACGTGAGGAAGGATGGACTCCTGGATTGGCAGAAGATATTCTTTGGTTAGCTGCTGAGCTGGGAAATGAGGAGGTTGTTCAGGCTGCTATGCGTGAAGTGCTGGAAATGTCATATGATAATGAAGAAGCCCAGATGCTGATATATCGTTATTTGCAAAGAGAAAATGAACTGATGAAACTGCCTGAATTTTATGAGAAGCACTGGCAGAATACATCGGCAGATGAAATATTAAGAGAGCTGGTATCTCTTTATTCTACCCTGGAAAAACCTGATAAGCAACTGGAGGTGTTGTATATCCTCAGGGAACGAGCCCCCTATGATGAAGAGATTCTTCTCATGATTTCTGATATTTATTCTATACAGGAAGCGTATGAACCCCAGCTTGAAGTCATAACTCGCCTGTGGGAGATATATCCGGAAAAACCGGAGTACTGGCAGGCAAAATCGGATCTTCTTTTGCAAACTGGACGGCATAACAGGCTGGCAGATCTACTGGAAAAGAAGTACAATGCTGAAATGCATTTAACAGTGCAGCAACTGGATTTTTTGCTTGGCCATAGGTGGGAAGTACTAGATTCACAGAAGAAGATGGATTTATCTCTTTACTTACTGGAAGAAAAACCTCACAAGGGTAAAGAGTGGCTTCAGGCTCTGTTTAGCGAGTCATTACAGGAGGGGGATTTTAAGATGGCGGAAATGGCCAAAAAACATCTTGATAGGGAGCCGGAAATCAGCATTCAATTGTTTAAAGGTTATATCTGGCATCGAGAATTTGAGCAAGCCAGGGAGTTAGGGGAGCCTCTTTTTGAAAACATGGAAACCCAGGACCAGGGCCTCTATCTTAATCTGCTGGTATGGCTAAACCAACTGCCTGCCATTCTTCCTTTTCTGCTGAAAATGGAAAAGGAAGAAATACCACCAGATATCATAGACATCCTGGTAAGAGGTGCCAGGCAGATTGAAGATACTTCACAGTTAGAAAAACTTCTCTTCGACATCGTCGAAGAAAGTGACCCACATGAATACCTCAAGTCCGCTGCTTTTTTAGCCTTTCATCGTGGGGATGGAGAGCAGGCTATCTGGTATCTGCAGCAATGGTTCCAGGAAAGAGGTGTTGTATCTGAGGACGATCGATTTATTATGACTTACATGCTGGAATATGAGGGAAAGCTTAATCAGATCATTGGCTTTTACGAAAAACACCTTGAGAAAGGCACCTTTGAAGACCCAGTGTCGGCTCTGGAAGCATTGGATTACTATTATCATGTATCACAGCAATATGAAGAGGCTGAAAACTTTCTTTTACAATGGGAGTCAGATCCATTTTTAGAAAAAGAAGTTAATTCGCTGAGGATAAAGTATTTGAGGCTTAGTGGTGACTGGCAAAGACTGGCTTCACTTATGATGAGTACTCTGCAGGATACTCCGGGGGAACCAGGGGAGTATTATCAGCTCTTACAAGCAGCCCGATGGTCGGAGGATACAGAAGCAATGGCATTTGCCCTGGAAAATTTGTGGTCACTGGATCCAGAGCGTTATTTCTGGGTTTGTTATACCGAGTGGGAGAAAGCGCAAAATATAGACCGCTTACGACAATTGATGGATGAGCTCATGGTTCTGGATGAACCGGAGAAACCTTATATGAACTGGTATGTTATGATAATCCGGGATTTGCCTCAGGAAGAACGAGCAGAAAGGTTAACATATTTAATCGGTCGTTCTTCTCAACCTGACTATCTTTTGCGAGCTGGCAGATATATGATGGTTGCTGGCTATACTTCCTATGCTGCAAGAGCTTTTGGGGCAGTTCTCGAACAACGTCCCCATGAACCTGAAGCACTTAGACGAATGGGTATTATAAAAGCCTGGGAAAATGACCTGGAGGGTGCACGAGGATATCTTGAAAAGGCATACTCTTATGAGCCGGATAATTATGAAACCATGTATTATTTAGCACAGTCTCGATGGTATCAGGATGAAAAAAAAAGAGCATTACCTCTTTACTATACAATATGGAACGATTTGCATTTAAAAGAGGATTTGGATACGAGTCAGCAGCTCATTCTGGCCAAGTCGGCGGGAAGAATTGGAAGGGTACCACAGGCGAGAGTATGGTTTTCCGAACTGCTGGATGAAAACCCGGAGAACATACACATTCATGCGGATTATCTCGAAATGTTATACGATATGGGGGCTTACACTGAGGCATATGATATCTTTGTGTCGCATGAAGTGGTACGAAACAGCAAACATATTAGAATTCGCAGGGCATATGTGAGGGTTTTGTTGAGGTTGGGAGACACGGTAGGTGCCATGAGAGAAATTAACCACTTGATTTCAATGTATCCTGAAGAGGCGGGTCTTTGGACGGATAAGGGGTATGTTTTCAGTCGGCTTGGGATGAATGACAGGGCTATGGCTGCCTTTCAGAAATCATTATCAATGCAGGATAATAAGGATATATCAAGCTTATGGCGTTCCCTTTATCGCCAGGAAGGTAACTATGTGGGCACCAGTTGGGAACAGACCCGTAAGAGTGATGGAGAGGACCGTTTGGA
>PWGE01000235.1 GCA_003554345.1 Candidatus Sumerlaeota bacterium
AGAAGAAAATCCTTGATTTTCATTTTAACAAGACTAAAATCACAAAGAATTTTGGCCCATTTTGAACCTGGCCAAACGTGGCCCATTTTAACCTGGCCGGTGACAGGAGAAAATGAAAAAGGGGTTCACTTTAATCGAGCTACTCATTGTAGTAGCAATCATCGCTATTCTTGCTGCTATTGCCATTCCCAATTTTCTGCAGGCTCAGACCAGGGCCAAAGTATCCAGAGCACAGGCAGATATGAGGAGTATTGCCACAGCCCTTGAGTCATATTATGTAGATCATAATGATTATCCACTCTGCGGGTATGATGGAGTTCCAGAGGATACTGGTTGGCACTTTTTGAATTACACTATTACCACTCCCATTGCTTACCTCACTGATATAGGGTTGGAAGACCCATTTTTTGCTAATGCAGAAGGTTATAGTGATGATGGGTTGGCAGCATCGCCCTGGTTAAGAAATTTTCGATATGTGAATTATGATATTGTCTACAATGATTTTCTGGAAGCTCCAGCCGCTTTTACTCGCTACAACCGAATATATGGAATGTGGGCATTATTTTCCAGGGGACCTGATAATTTCTATAGATTTGGTAGTCACTACTTATATGATCCAGATGATTTATGGTTGAGCTCTGTTCCCTATGATCCAACGAATGGAACGGTATCAATAGGAGATATCACAAGATGTCAATTGGGAGAACCTAACTTTGGACCTGTTGAATGGGATGAAATTTACTGATTGAAGGCTTTTCTTTTGTATCATAGAGGGAAAGGATCAGCCTTTCCCTCTTTTTTTTTTGCAAAATCTTTCTCAAATTGAATTTTCTTTCCTCAGAAACAAAAAACACAATATACAGTAGCTCTATAATTTGGTGTGTTATTAAAAGGTTTGGAGTTCCTTCAACTGGAATATCCTTCCTCAAACACCTTCTCACACATTTAAATCTTTGAACCCACCCCCTTAACTCGCCAGTAAGTAATGAGCCAACCTGTTTGTCAGGAAATATTTCTATCACTTAAACCTTTTGGTTATAGTTTGCCAAACAGGTCTCTTTAAAACCACAGGGAGCCTGAACAACAGTTCCCTTTTAAGGTTTATTCCAGAACATGTTTTTATTGGAAACAACTTAGCTGAAACGGAACTATTGTTCTAAGGAGAAATCGGCATACGCTGGGGAGGATCTTCATCATCCGTAGTAACTATTCCATTATGTTTGTATTTCTTTAAAATAAAGTGACTGGTAGTGGAGAGCACATGATCAAGGGTTGCCAGTTTTTGAGCAACAAAATTGGCAATATCTTTTAAGCTCTCCCCTTCCACTTCCAGAAGAAGATCAAATGTCCCTGATACGAGGTAACAGGTCTTTACTTCGGGGTATCGATAAACACGGCGGGCTATTTCATCAAAACCCACACCCCGTTGAGGTGTCACTTTAACTTCTACCAGACAGGTAGTTTGAGAAGAACCATCTCTTTCAGGATTGGTCAGAGCGGTATAACATACAATAACCTTTTTTCTTTCCAGTTCAGCTACGATCTTCTCTATTTCCTCTATCGATACGTTTAGAAGCTCTGCCATTTTTTCATTGGACATACGGGCATTTTCTCGCAGCAAAGCCAGCACTTCTTTTTGCAGATGATCTTTCATATAATATTTTCCTTTCCTTTATGTATCGTATTTGTATTGTACCTTTTTTACTTTCCTTGGCAAATAATACTATTTCCTGTACACCAGTTTAAAAAAGACTCTTGCCCTTTTCCCCTTGCAACAACAAAAACGGTTTCAATATAACAGGATCAAACACCTCTATCTGTTATTCATCTTCTGACTCTTCCAGTAAACGCTTTAGCTCCTCCTGAAAAGCCTGGAAAAGCCTCTCATAGGGCACTTTACGTATCACCTGACCCTTTTTAAATATAACTCCAGAATCTTTCCCGCCACTGATTCCAATATCAGCTTCCCTGGCTTCTCCGGGCCCATTGACCACACAACCCATTACAGCCACTTTAATATGCCGGGGTATGGTACTGATATATTCATCGACCTTTTCTACAAGAGAGATTATATCTATCTGAGTTCGACCACAGGTGGGACACGATATCAGATCAGGACCTCTTTTTCTTATCTCCAGAGCCCGTAAAATTTCATAAGCTGTTTTAACTTCCAGGACAGGGTCTCCTGTCAAAGAGACCCGAAAGGTATCGCCAATTCCTTCACTGAGGAGCATACCTATCCCGATTGAAGACTTTACAGCACCGCGTAAAGGAGTGCCGGCTTCAGTAATACCCAGATGCAAAGGATAGTCACACTGACTGCTCAAAAGGCGATATGCCCGCACAGTTTGCATTACCCGGGAAGCTTTAAGGGAAATTTTCATGTTTTCAAAACCCTCTTCTTCCGCTATTTTTGCATATCGAAGAGCTGAATCGACCATAGCCTGTTCCCATCTCAGTTCACCTGCCACCACTTGTTTCATAAGAGATTGTTCAAGAGATCCCGCATTCACTCCTATCCGCAGGGCAATATCAGGAAAAGATGCCAACTCCCTGAGCAAGGCGATATATTTATCAGTAGAACCTATATTGCCAGGATTGATACGTAAACCCTTTATTCCTGTCTTAAGGGCTTTTATAGCAAGATCGCATCGAAAATGAATATCGGCAATAACGGGTACCGATACGGAGCTGGTTATAGCAGGAAGTGAGGCAAGGGCTTTTTCATCAGGTACAGCCACACGAACAATTTCACAACCATGTTGTACCAGGTTATTGATTTGACAAATCGTTTCCTCTGCATTTTCAGTGGAAGTGTTTGTCATAGATTGTACCCGGACAGGATATTGGGAACCCAACAACAGGTTACCCAGATGAATAGTTTTAGTGGGACGTCGCCTTTCTGTTTCTGGCATTCCTATCAAACTTCCCCCTTTCCAATGTCACTTCTATAATGCATATTGGAAAAACAAATATTATCAATAGAGCTATACACAACTTTTCGGCATGTTTCAATGTCTTTTTCCACAGCATTCACTCCCAGTACTCTCCCGCCGGCAGTATAGAAAACTCCATTTTTATACTCTGTCCCTGCATGGAATACCGACACCCTCTTATCCTCAATCTTATCCAGCCCTTTAATAGCAAACCCTTTTCGATACTCAGCGGGATAACCTCCTGACGCCAGGATAACACATAGAGAAGGATGAGAAGTGGTTCTTATTTTGCGAGAAGAAAGCCCGCCGGTGAATACTTTGCGAAAAAGAGGCAAAAGGTTTTCAGAAATACGCGGGAGAATGGCCTGGGTTTCAGGATCCCCAAACCGACAATTAAATTCAACAACATAAGGACCATTGTTCGTTAACATAAGACCGGCATAAAGAATACCTTTATAAACCATTCCCTCCTTTTTCATACCTCTAATAGCAGGATACATGATTTTTTCCAGAATTTCATTTTCCAGGGATTCTGACAAAAGGCTATCACTGGAAAAGGCTCCCATGCCGCCGGTATTAGGTCCGGTGCCATCGTCACCTGCTCTTTTATAGTCACGGGATGGGGGAAAGAGTATTATTTCTTCTCCATCAGTAAGACCTATTATGGAAAGCTCTTTTCCTTCCAGGTATTCTTCTATAACCACTTTAGGGTGAGACATGTTAAAAATATTATTAATAAGCATATCCTCTAATACCATTTCTGCCTTTCGCTTACCGGAACAAATAACAACCCCTTTGCCGGCTGCCAGGCCATCAGCCTTAATCACAAGGGGATATCTGCAGTGACTGACATATTCCTGTGCTTCATCAACATCCCTGAAACATTCAAATTCAGCTGTAGGAATACTGTACTTTTTCATGAGCTCTTTAGCAAACATCTTGCTCCCTTCCAGCTGAGCAGCCTGTTGAGATGGTCCCAATACGGGAATAGACTCTTTTTCCAGCACATCTACCACACCTTCTACAAGGGGTTTTTCCGGTCCTACTATCACAAATTCAATTTTCTTTTCTTGAATGAAGGTTAACAGTTCTGAAAAAGGAACATGCAGAGGTATGTTTGTCACTTCCGCATCCCGGGCTATACCACCGTTGCCGGGTATACAAAAAATTCTTGCACCTTCATCTTTAAGACTTTTTACGAGGGCATGTTCACGCCCACCGGCTCCTAAAATTAAAACATTCATAAAGCCATCACTCCTTTCCTTAATCTGTTCATTTGTTCAAGAAAGAATGGTTCTCCCGGATATAACCTGAACCCATACCTGATCAAATCAGCTCGCAACTCACGAGCATGGGGAAAATCTGAGTGCACATCCAGGAAAACCAGAAATTCTTTCAGAATATCCTTACGAAAAAAAGAATGTAATAAAGCATATTGATAATAATCGAAAGCACGCTCATAGTCATTCAAGTCTGTTGCAATGCGCGCTGCTGAGAGATAATTTTCAGCACACGGTTCCAGTTGAAGAAAACGATGTTGAAATAAAAGTGCCCATTCCCTGTACTCCTGATTTCCTTCTGTCAGGGCATGTTCCCGCATAGTCTGGACCCAGTACCTGTAATAATCCCTGGAAAAAAACCCTGCTATACGACCGATATTAAATTGCACTCTAAAATTATCCTCAGGCTTATCAATTTGCTGAACATAAAGTGCCTGTAGGTAGGGCCCAGCATGAAAATATAAAACCAATAAAAACGATATAACACCCGCAATCCTGGCAACACCAGAACGAGAATAGGAAGAAAAAAGGTGAAGGGAAGGAGCCGGATAATGGACAAGTAACAGAAAAAACCAGAAAAGAGGATTTTCATATAATTGCCTGTTCCAGAAAAAAAGCACACCGCCTACCAGGAATACCCGCAATAAAATATGCTGTTTATCCTTTATTTTTAACCCTACAGGTAACTGTATAGAAAACCATATAACAAAATAAATGAAACCCTCTTGAGATATTTCATGGAAAGAGAATATTTGAAGAACAGCAGCCAACGCTAAGAACATTCCCAATCCCCCGAGTATAAATATAACAGAGGGGGCTTCTTTTTCTCTCTTTTTCAGATAAATATAAAAAAAGTGGGTTTCAATAACCATGGTGAACCAGAGAACCGGTTCATTACCATATATCGCCAGCAAAAAAACATTCAACATAAAAGTCAGAAGAAAAAGAAGCGAAGAGGAAGAAGAAAAAGAAAATATAGCCAGAAACCAGAAAAGCAGATAAGGGGCAAAAAACTCTGCTATGGTAATATAACGCGGATAAAATTGAAACAACAGCACCATAACGACCAGTATAATATGGAGAAAAAAATAGAAGGGAAGCGAAAAAAAAATCTTTTTATGTGTCATAAAAATGAAGAAGACGGTAAGCGTCCATAACAGATTTACCACTGGCGATTGAGGATAAAACAGGGCGTACCCGAAAGAGAAGAGTATCAAAAAAAGGGGTACAGCTTTCATTTTTGAAAATATAAAAGAGCTTGAACTGCCAGAAAATATGAATATTTACCCATGCCGGTTATCTGCCCGGTGGCTACAGGAGCCACATAAGAAACATGTCGAAACTTTTCTCTTTTCCAGATGTTCGAAATGTGCACTTCCACAATAGGGCATGAAAGAATTTTAAGGGCATCCGCAATAGCAATAGAAGTGTGAGTATAAGCTCCGGGATTAATAACAACACCATGCCAGTCTTCGTTAACTGCCTGGTGTATCCTGTCAATAATCGCTCCTTCTGAATTACTCTGAAAGAAATCCAGCGTGCACTGAGAAAACTCACTGGACAGTTCTTTTTCAACCTCAGAAACAGTCCATGTTCCATAGAGCGAAGTTTCCCGTTTACCCAGCATATTGAGGTTCGGCCCATTAATTATCAGTATTTTCATGCAACCTCCTTGTAGTAATCTTTCAGGGTTCTCAATATTGATTTCACTGAAATATCTGTCAGTATCTTCACCTTTCCTATTTTTACCGGCAAGACAAAAGTAATAGATTCACCCACATTTTTTTTATCTTTTTGCATAATAGAGACCAGTTTCTCTTCAGGAAAACAGGCTGCTTTTACAGGCAAATGGAGCCTGTGATTTATTTCGAGAATTTTTGGATAAACCGGTTCCTCGGCTATTCCCATTTTTTCAGCCAGATAAGCGGCAAACAAACTGCCCATCGCAATGGACTGTCCATGACGACGACGATAACGTCCGGCGATTTCCAGAGCATGCCCGAGGGTATGTCCATAATTCAGTATCGCCCGGATATGAGACTCTTTTTCATCCTTTTCGACTATTTCAGCTTTTATCTCGCAAGAGCGTCGGACGATATAACACAGGTCGGCCATTGAACGTTGATTTATACGGTCTGCTTTTCTAAAAGATAGAAAAAAAAATCCCGGTCACGTATAACTCCATACTTCACCACTTCTGCTAATCCACAGCGAAATTCCCTGGCAGGAAGCGTATTAAGAAAAGGCAAAAACGTAAAAACGCCCGAGGGCTGATAAAAGGAGCCAATAGAGTTTTTACAGAGAGGGTGATTTACTGCCACCTTTCCCCCCACACTGGAATCAACCTGGGCTAAAAGAGTGGTGGGTATTTGTACAAAAGGAATACCCCGCAGGTAGGTGGAAGCAATAAAACCACCCAGATCTCCAATAACACCACCCCCCAGAGCAATCAAGAGACTATTGCGATGAAACCCTTTTTCCAAAAGGAAGGTATAGATCTTCTTTGCCCTTCGCAAACTTTTTTGCTTTTCGCCGGAAGGAATAATCAATATCTCCGCTCCCAGATTTTTTACAAGTTCTTCAATGGTTTTTTCATAGAGACGATAGACATTCTCATCAGTAAGGATGAGATGTTTTTCCGCTTTGAGAGAAGAAAGGTGTTTTTGCGCAAAAGTTTCCGCTTCTGTCTGAAGTTCTTCCTTAAATACATGTATACAATAGGGTCGGCTCAGAGTATTGACCTGTAGAGTTTCCATCAGTAAGAAAACTCCTGCTCCACCAGATCCCCCGTCACGGATACACTGAATGTCTGTCCGGGCACATCCCGATCTCCTGGCAGAGAGCTATAGGTATACTGGACATTCAAATCAAGAGTGCCATCAAAATCTATATTCCCGGTCAACTGAAATTGAAGGGTATCATTTTCTCCCGAAAAATCAGATATTAGAAGTGTCCTGTCACTGAGATTAAAATTCAGCTGCATGGAAGGAAAAGACTGATGCCTCACCGGAGGCAGATCAAAAAATCTCTCAAATTGTTCAGCAAAAGGAAGTGGATCGAACAAGACCTGCTGAATAGTTATATCTCCAGCACCTATCGGGGTTTCCTGGAGAATAAGATTCGCAGTGCCCCGAAACTGATCTGAATGCACTGTGACCAGGTCACCCTTTACTCCATCCGCCTTCATATTTAAAATCTGTTCATCTACCAGCGTTGCAGAAACTTCACTCAATTCGATCACCCCATAACTTTGATCAAGATAGGTCAAACTTACCGTCGGATTATTCACAACAATCTTCCTTATATCCATGCGAACCGGTAAGTGTTCCTGTAACTCTACTTCCACCGGCTCCAGAAATTGTGCCGGAAAAGTCTGAGGAAAATTAACCCCCTCTTCCATTGATATTTCTACATCGATGCGGGAATCCAGCAAATAGACTTCTCTTAAAACCAGCTCTTTTTCAAGAAGAAAATTCAAAATATTTCTTACATCTATGGGAATTTGTACGCGAGGTGCTTCTAAAAAATATTCTTCAGAAAAACCCAGTTTATTGGTAATTTTAAAATCATGTATCTCAATACCATATCGTGGCGATACAGTAACCTCACTCAAAGAAACCTCCTGATTAAAACGTGATGAGAGCTTTTCTTCCAGAATATCATTATAAGCAGTTGTGGTGTAGGAATAGGTGAAATACCAGTGAGATCCCACTCCCAATATGGCAAGCAAGATAAAGCAAACCACTAATAAAAAAATGATGAGCGGTTTCTTATAGCGCATTGTTCATTGATTTCATCTTTTCACGCAACACATTTTCAATATAATCTGCTGTTGCAGATGCATCGTGAAAACTCTCGGTATTAATTATTATTTCGCTCTGCCTGTAATAAGGCATTCTCTCTTTATATATTTTAGCTAAGTTTGGCGATTTTAGCAAGGGGCGATGTGTAGTATGTCCAATTCTTTGTTTTATTATTTCCAGCGAAGCATCCAGAAAGACCCACACTCCTTCCTGCCGCATCAGTTTTCGGTTTGTGGGACTCAATATAATACCCCCTCCTGTCGCTATAACAGCCTGACTGGTTGTTGCTACTAATCTTTCAAGTGTTTTCTCTTCTAATAGACGAAAAGCAGCTTCTCCCTTCTCTTCAAAAATTCGGGAAATGGTGGTACCAGCATTTTTTTCTATTTCTTCGTCTACATCTATAAAAGGATATTGTAACTTCCTGGCAAGAATCTTACCCACAGACGTTTTGCCTGCTCCCATAAAACCAGTAAGAAAAATTCGTTCCTTTTTCATATATCTTCAAGATATTTAAGATAAGAATGGTAGGCTCTCTTAATTTCATGGATATTATCCATTCCAAACTTTTTCAAAAAAAACCGCATAATGACAAAAGCCGCCACATTTTCGACTACTACCGAAAGAGCCGGTACCGCACACACATCCGACCTTTCTTTAACCGCCCATGCCTGTTTTTTTGTCTGCATATTAACAGTACGTAACGGCGACATAAGAGTGGGAATAGGTTTCATAACTATCTGTATGTCTATGATTTCTCCATTACTCATGCCACCTTCTATTCCACCGGCTCGATTCGTCTTTCGTTTGAAGCTTTTCTGGGTACGATCATACGTAATTTCATCGTGCATCTCTTTACCCAATAAAGAATTGTTTGAGATTCCGGTACCCACCCGAATTGCCTTCACAGCG
>PWGE01000399.1 GCA_003554345.1 Candidatus Sumerlaeota bacterium
TCCTCCCGGAGTATGACCGGGCGTATGAAAAACATGAACAGGAGACTGAAAATCTAACACTTCATCATCTTCCAGGAATTTTTCACACTCAAAAGAAGAATACGGAATGCCCAGGTATTCTGCTCCGTTCAACTCTTCCTTTAAGAAGTATTTCTTTTCGTGCATACCGGAAAATGCAGGAACATTATGCTTGTTTTTATAATAACTTACCCCTCCGATATGATCTATGTGTCCATGTGTTAAAAGAATATATTGCACTGATACCCGGGAAAGAAAGTCATCCATCAGGGAGGAACGATCACCGGGATCGATAATAATGGCGTCATTAGTTTTTTCATCATGCAGGACATAACAATTTGTAGTCAGGGGAGAAACTATAAAACGATGTACTTTTATCATGGTTCTTTTTCTTTTAAATAATTATCAAGCTCGCCAGGTAAATCTTCCATTCTATTCAAAGCTTCTTCAATTCTTTCGACGTCTACGGTCAGAGCAAAGCGGATATAACCTTCTCCATGCTTGCCCAGGCTACCACCTGGAATTCCCAGCACTCCATACTTTTCCAGCAGAAAAGATACAAAATCCACCGATTTCATCTGCCGTGGAGTTTTGACCCACAGATAAAAAGTGGCTTCACATGGTTTTACTTCTAAGCCCAGCTGTCGAAGGCCTTCAGCTAATACGTCACGCCTTTTCTGAAAAATTGCCCGGTTTTGATCCTGTTTTTCATCCGGTAAACGCAGTGCCTGGATGCCGGCATATTGGACAGGCAGAAATACACCTGAGTCAATATTTTCCTTAAAAGTTGCCAGATGTTGTAAAACTTCTTCATTTCCCACGGCAAAACCCAATCGCCAGCCGGTCATATTAAAGGTCTTGGAAAAAGAATGAAACTCTATACCTATTTCTTTTGCACCCTCTACTTCCAGGATACTTGGCGGCTTGTTATTTTTATCAAAATATAATTCTGAATAAGCGTTATCTGAACAAATAAGGATGTCGTTCTTTTGACAAAAACTTACCAGTTTCTGGTAATACTCTTTTGTAGCAACGGCAGAGGTGGGGTTATTGGGATAATTGATAAACAGCAGACGGGCTTTATTCAGGATCGTAGAATCGAGATCAAAAGGAGCTGCTAAAAAGTTGTTTTCCTCAGTTAGTGGAAGTTCCACGGTGGTTGCACCTGCCATAAGAGAACAATTGGGATATACAACATAAGAGGGGTTGGGTACCAGTGAAATATCTCCTTCATCTAACAGTGAAAAGGGAAGATGGGATAACCCATCCTTTGAACCCCACACAATCAGAATTTCCCGGGAAGGATCCAGTTTTACACCAAATCTTTTATCGAACCAGCGGGCAATTTCTTCTTTAAGAGCAGGTAATCCGGCACCCATGGGATACCGGTGATTTTCTTTTACTTTCAGGGCTTCTTTCAGGGATTCGATAACCTCATTCGGGGGAGAAAGGTCTGGGTCACCGATACTCAGATTTATGAGGTCAACACCTTCTTCTAAAACTCGTGCTTTGGTTCTTTCAATCTCTGCAAAGGCGTAAGGGGGCAACTTTGCCAGTCGTCGGGAGGGTTGTAGCTTTTCTTTCATGTAATGTTTCCTTTTCTGTAATTTTACAAGCTATTCTATCTATTGTAGTAGTTTGCTGTAATTATGCAAATAAGTAAAGAAATGCCGGTAACAAAAAATCGACTATTTGCCAGCTTTAAGTAAGTTAATAGCACTTGATAATTCTATCTTTTTTTCGTAGAGAGCCTTACCAATAATTATACCATCTATCCTGGACTGATGGGGGAGGGTCAGAATATTTCTTAAATCATCCATTGAACTTACTCCGCCTGAGATAACAATATTCATTGTGCTATGTTGAAGGACGTTTTTTATAGACTCCAGGTTTGGACCTACCATCATGCCATCCCGGCGTATGTCTGTAAATATTACCGTTTTAAAACCTTCTTTTTCCAGGTGACGAATGAAATCCAGTGAAGAAGTGACCGTTGTTTCCTGCCAGCCAGCTATAGCAACCCATCCATCTTTTGAGTCCACACTCACAACCACTCTGGACGGATCATATTTACGGAAAAGACGTTGATATACGGAAGGGTTCTCATGAGCGACAGTGCCAAGAATAACCCGCTCTACACCCATATTGAGATATTTTTCGGCATCTGAAACATGGCGGATGCCACCGCCTATTTCCACACCCAGACCATGTTTTTCAATAATTTTCTCTACACATTGATAATGGACGGGTCTTCCGAGTACAGCACCATCCAGGTCAACAATATGAATCAGCTCTACACCCTGATCTTTGAGATGATCAGCTGCTTCTACCGGATCAGGATAATAGACAGTGACATGGTCAAAGTCACCCTGTACCAACCGTACACAGCGTCCATCTTTTATGTCAATGGCAGGGATGATCCTCATTTATAATTCCTTTCATATTAAAATATTATACCAGAATGTAGTGGTAAAACAATCAACCTGAGAAAAGGGAAGGGAGGTAATAATCTATTCACTAAAAATGACACTGGAGTACCCCACAACATAGCCACCTCGTTCTCCTGTTATATCATTGGAGTTTGTCTGGTGAACCAGTCGTGGTTTGTTAAACCCCTGTTTTTCAGCAATATACTTGACGGCAAAAACAGGGAGATCGCCGCAAGCCATATAAGTATTACTCCTGCAATTCTCCCAGAAATTCATAGAGTTGTCTGAGAGTATGCCCTCCACTGTTTTTTCATCAGTTGCCACTGCTTCTTCATAGCTCAGGCCATGATAAAGATCAGAGGATGCGATAAAAATCGGTTTTTCGTCTGCGGGAAGAGTAGATAGAAAATCGTCAAATATTTTTACCCAATGTCCGCTGGAATGGTTGCCAGAGACTAAAAAAGGGAGAAGTCGTATAGAGGTGCCACTTTTAAAGCAATATTGCAAAAATGGAATTTGAACCTGTAAAGAATGTTCCTGTTGATGAAGACTGGCATTGTCTTCAAGCCACGGTTGAGTAAGAAACCTTTCTAAAAGTGTATCATCTGTAGCAATTCTTCCAAATGGAGTCTGGAAAACACTGTTAAAAGCAGTCACCATGCCCTGAAATAAGGAATGATGGCTGGGTGCAAAAATAATGAACAGGGGGTCAGGAGTCGTTATTGATTGACTCAGAAGCCTGTAAGCACAATAGGCTGTAAATCCTGAAAATACCAGGCCGGCATGAGGTACAACGAGTCCCCTGATCGGGCTCTGTGTTTTTGGCAGGGAAAGAGAATGGAACTCTTCTTCAAAACTTTCCATCAAGGAGAGCAGAGAACCTTTGTTTGAGGGGTAAAACCCCATGGGAGGACCTGATATTTTTATATGACTCATAATATTATCCTCACCTCTTTTTTTGTGTCTTACACAATCATTATAACGCATTTTCTTTTTAAAAAAAACTATTGTCTGCCAGGTAAAGATAGAAGAATCCGGTTATAAAGATGGCAATACATTTGTGCGGATGGTGAGTTGCATTAATAGCGTGCCAGGGACAAAAAAAGATGAAATTCAAAATAACTTTTTGAGTGAGATTGCCCGTGAAAAAGACTCCCGTTCATTTTTTTGCCTGGCAGCTGTGTGCCTGAGCAGGTTTTCAACTGTTTCTTTTGCAGTTCCCTGGCTTTTATTCGGGTTTCCTTTCTTTTTCCGTGATCTTTATAAAGGGAGAAAACCTTATCCATAAATTACGTCCCTGCCAGTAAGAATTTTTTGTGCAAATAAAAAACTTTTACATGGTCAATGGAGCCTTTTTTTTGTTATAATATAAAGAGAGGTTCTGATAAGATTTCACACCGGAGTGTTTTAAAAAAGAAAAGTACAATGTCTGAAAAAGATTTTTTTCTTTCGCAAACGATGATGGGGCAGGTTCCCCTTTCAGCAAGACCCTGCCAATCATTGCAGCAAAGAGCTATCCAGAATAAAGAGGCCTGTGTCCCACTTCTTAAAAAGACAGAAATAAGCAGATCTTCTGAATCATTGAAAAAAAACCTTTCTTCCCGGCGATCAAGGCGCAGTTATTCTCTGGAAACATTGTCCTTAGAGGAGTTATCTTACCTCATATGGGCAAGCCAGGGATTACGGTTTGAATCTTCCGGAGCAATATGGCGGACTGCTCCCTCTGCAGGAGGGTGTCATCCCGTGCAATTGTTGATCGCCCCTTTTCGTGTGGAGGGTCTTTCTTCCTTAGTGTATTATTATCATCCTTTTGATCACACCCTTTATCCTTACCTTCAGATCGGGAATTCTGAAGATTCATTTGCAGAAGCGTGTCTGGGACAGGGTTTTATTTCTGAAGCGGCAACGCTCTTTGTATGGGTGGTGGATATCGAACAGGCTGTGTCCCGCTATGGAAAAAGAGGCTACCGTTATATGTTCATAGATGCCGGACACATATGTCAGAATCTTTACCTGGCGGTAGAAGACCTTGGACTGGCAACATGTGCCATTGGAGCTTTTGATGATGATGAGATTAATTCCCTTCTGGAATTAGATCCTTCCTGGTACTGGACTATTTATCTGGCACCGGTAGGCAGAAGATAAGAAATACGTACTGATGAATATCGAAACAAAATATCACCTTTTATGTGCAGCATCCCGTTATGATGCCCTGTCCCCATCTCGTACCGGAGAAGAGGAGGCTGAGAATGCAGGGCAACCAGGTATTACCTATGTTCAGGCACAGGATGGCAGAGCCTTTCCAGTATTAAAGCTTCTCTTCACTAATTGCTGTATCTATGATTGCCTGTATTGTCCCATTCGTAAAAGCAATAACGTTATCAGAACATCTTTTACAGTGGATGAAGTGGTCAGAATAACGATATCCATGTATCGGCGTCGAAAGATTCGGGGCCTCTTTTTGAGTTCCGGAGTGATGATAAATCCTGATTTTACCAGTACCCATCTCCTCAAAGTAGCTCAACAATTGAGAGAAAAACATGAATTTAGGGGTTATATTCATTTGAAGGTAATACCGGGAACCAGTGAAGAAATTATCCGTCAGGCAGGGTGTTATGCTGATCGCTTAAGTGTAAATATTGAACTTCCTTCTTCCGAAAGTTTGCAACGCCTGGCTCCAGATAAACGTCCGGATACCATCTTCAATCCTATGAATTTCGTGGGACACGAGATTATGGCTCATCGGCATGAGAAAAGACATTCGAAAGAAGGCAAGAATTTTACTCCGGCAGGACAGAGTACCCAGATGATAATCGGGGCAACGCCTGAGGATGATAATCATATCCTGCACCTGGCTCAGAAATTATATCGTCGATATCACCTGGCAAGAATATATTATTCAGCATACAAACCGGTGAACCTTCTATCCGGCTTACCGGAAACCTTTTCTTCCCCTGTACTGAGGGAACATCGGTTATACCAGGCGGACTGGTTGATGCGGGTCTATGGTTTTCAGGCATCTGAAATAGTCCCTCCCGGGGAGAAGGCCCTTGATGAGTTTGTGGATCCCAAAACCTCGTGGAGCATACGAAATTATCATTTGTTTCCGGTAGAAATTAACAGGGTGGACTTTTCCATGCTCTGCAGGATTCCCGGTATTGGTATAAAGAGTGCTCAAAAGATCATCCGTATCCGACGTTATCATATGCTTGATGGAGAGGATTTGTCGGCAATGGGAGTGCAATGGAATAAAGCACGTCACTTTATCACTCTAAAAGGGAAGTTTTATGGGAATAAATCAGGTGATCCTACTGCTCTTCTGGAGCATTTCCGCAATCAGGCGAAAGTAATTCCCGGGTATAGACCTTTATTGCCGGGATTGTCCGGCAAGCCAGGCGCCTCTCGTTGATCTTAAGAAATGGTGCCAGGAGTTTTTCCACCTGGAATACTGTGCTTTTTTTCGTCTCTGTCACTCTTACAGGTTCAGAAAGTGACCTGTACCCTTATTTCGAGCGGGAATGAAATTCGTCTAAAAGATCCCGGGCGATACGCCGAGAGCCATCTTCCTGGCTATCCAGTCCCAGCAATCGGGTGATCTCCTTTTCCTGCTCTTCTTTATCTTCGAGGTTACGTACCTGAATACAGGTTTTTCCCTCGTAAAAATCTTTATCCACTACAAGATGACGGTCTGCTTTTATAGCTATTTGAGGCAGATGGGTGATACATAGTACCTGGTGATTATCTGCCAGCTTCTGTAAAGCTTCACCTACTTTGTGGGCAGTTACTGAACCAATGCCGGTATCAATTTCATCGAAGACCATGGTGGGGACGCGGTCAGCCTGCACAAAGACAGTTTTCAGTGCCAGCATGATGCGCGATATTTCCCCGCCAGAGGCAACATCTCGCAAGGGCCGGGGTTTTCTGTCGGGATTGGTGGAGATAAGAAATTCCACCTCTTCTTTCCCCCATGGACCGGGCTCTTCAAGCTCTTTTACTTTGATGGCAAAATGAGGGTGGTTGAAAGCCAGGGACTGTAATTCACTCGTCACTTTTTTTTCCAGGTAACAGGCTAACTTTTTTCTCTTATCAGTAAGTTGATGGCTGCTTCTTTCCAGCTCGGTCTCATAGTGTTTAATTTCTTCCTCAATATTTTCAAGCGTTTGATCTTCTGCAGATAATGCCTCAATTTTTCTTTGTATTTTTTCATGATAAGAGATAATATCCTCCAGGGTGGGTCCATACTTTCTTTTAAGATGATAGAGTTGATTTAACTCTTCTTCTACTTCGTGTAACGTTTGGGGATTGATATCAATCTTTTCTTCCACTGTGTGAATATCACGAAACAGCTCTTCGGTCAAAGAAAGAAGGCTCTGAAAATTTTCTGCCAGTGGGGGGTGGGCGGTATCATTAGAAAACGTTTCAAGAGTAGGTCGAATTTGGGAAAGAAGAGAAAAAACTGATATTTCTGAATTATACAGTACTCCCATGAGCTCTGCAGCCTGTTCTTTTAATTCATGGGCATTTTTCAAAACATTTCTTTGTTGTTCCAGTTCTTCATCACGTCCTGGTTCAAGATTGTGAGCACTGATTTCTTCATGCTGGTATTGGAGCATATCTAATTCTCGCAGGCGAGATTCTGCGCTCTTTTCCAGCTCTGATTTTTTTTGCTTTAATGTTTTAAGCTTTTGATATATTTGACGATAGGAATGGAGTAACCCTTTATGATTGCCCAGCACATCAAGAAGCTGGAGATGGATTTGTTTTTTCAAAAAGGTCTGGTGTTGGTTTTGCCCGTGGATATCAACCAGCTGGTCTCCTGTTATTTGCAGGGTTTGCAAGGTAACCGGTTGATCGTTAATCCAGCACTTAGAGGTATTAGAACGATAAAGGGTTCGGCGAAGAATAATTTCAGAAGTAAAAGGAATCCCTCTTGATTCGCAAATATCTTCCAGTCTGGAAGAAGCTGGTGGACTGAAGACTGCTGTGACGGTAGCCTGAGAGGCACCTTGCCGGATACAGGAACGCGGACTCACCTTTTCGCCAAGAACAAGTGAAAGAGCGTTGAGAAGGAGGGATTTGCCGGCGCCGGTTTCACCGGTAATAATGTTAAGTCCCGGTGAAAAGACTAACTGCAAAGAGTCGATAAAGATAAGGTTAGTGACCTGGAGTTCAGTCAAACTCATTATAAAGACCCTTAAGATCCTGGGTGAAAGAGCAGTTGCGAAGGGTTTTCAGGGCTTCTCTGATAATTTGACGGACTCTTTCGCGACTTAAATTGTATTGTTTCCCAATTTCTTCAAGACTGTATTCTTTGTGTGATGTGTTAAAACCATATTTCATACAGAGAATATTTCGGGTTCTTTCATCCAGAATATTATGAAGGACTTGCTGGATTCTTTCCTTGTGATATTGGTGAAGTATCTCTGTTATGGGAGAAGAGCTTTCATCTGCGGCAATTCTATTCAGGAGAGGTGGGAGTTCCTCCTGTTTGGGGTCAGTGGCTTCCAGGGAATAAAATGTTGTATTAAGTGAAAGGCAGAGCTTGACTTTTTTAACTTCCATTCCAAGGTGTTTAGCGATGGTTGACGGACGGGGAATAGAATTATGGTCTTGTTTATAGGCGATGATAAAATGATTTATTTTATTCATAGTGCTGGTGATATGATGAGGAAGAGTGATAGTCCGCTCTCCCTGAAGGGCCCGCAAAATAGCCTGTTCAATCCAGTAGGTGGCATAGGTTCCAAACTTGGTTCCTTTCGTGGTCTGGTATCGATCTACTGCTCTGATCAAACCCATATTCCCTTCTTGTATGAGGTCCACAAACAACTCGAAATTACGGCCGGCATATTTTTTGGCAATGCTGGCTACCAGCCGGAGATTGCTTTTGATAAGCTGTGACTTCATTTTTTGCAATTCACTGTTCAGAGAGTTGATAGCATGATGGAGTTCAAAAAGGATCGGCAGGGACAATAAGATGCGATGCATGAAAACAGAATGGCTGGTATTTTCGTTACTGTTGGGATCCAGAAAAATCTGAGGGAAATCTTTTTGATGCTTTTTCTGAGAAATACATTTCATTTTGTTATTGAATCTCTTAATAAGCAGTTGAATAAATTGAGGATTATATCCTAGCTTATAAAAGGCATTACCGGCAAGGTAGGCAGGAGAGTCCTCGCTTTGCAGATAGGGAAGAACGGACTCATTTGTTTTGTTGGCAAAAAGTGACCATTTTTTATACAGTGCCAGATATCGGTCAAAATCCTGAATAATTGCCTGAGAGGTGATGCCTTTGATTTCCTTTTTTCTTATGGTGGAGAGGAACTTTGCAAAGGGGAAGTTTTTATTTGTTTTGTAATAGTGGCGTATTTTGCAGGTTTCTCCATAAGCAAGGGGTACCAGGCCAAGATGAAATAGCAGGGTTTTATTAATTTTTTGAATACTTTTTGTTAGCCTGGTCTCTTCTCTTCTGTTAAGGAGAGAAAA
>PWGE01000300.1 GCA_003554345.1 Candidatus Sumerlaeota bacterium
GCTCTCTCATGAATTACGAACACCTTTAACATGTATCAAAGGGGCTATCCCGGTATTACAAAGCAGACCCTCTTTTAAAGAAGATGATCAGCTGAGCATTAAAATGCTTGATATTATCGAACGCAACGCCAATCAACTTTTAAAAATAATAAACAACATGCTGGATGTAGCATGCATTCAAAAAAACAGCCTGGGACTGCATTTTTCTACTTTTTCGCCCTCTGAAATCATCAGGGAAATAAAAAAAGAAACCGAAGCATCCCTTAAGAAAAAAAGACTTGACCTCCATATTCATATGGATCGTCTTCCAGATTTAAAGGCGGACAAAAATAAAATCAAAAAAGCGTGGTATAATATTGTCGAAAACAGCATTAAATTCAGCTCAGAGGGAAGCAGTATACATATTCGCTGTCATCATGACAAAAAAGAAGATGCTCTTATTTTTTCTGTCAGAGATGAAGGACGGGGCATTGCTCCAGGGAATTCTGATAAAATTTTCACTCTTTTCTGGCAACAGGACAGCTCTCATACAAGAGAAGCAGGAGGAAGCGGATTGGGATTATATATTGCCAAAAACATAATCAATGCTCATAATGGAAACATATGGTTCGAACACAATAAAACAAGGGGTGTGACTTTTTATACCCGGTTATTCTTAAAAAAATGAAAGGAGATGTTATGAATAAAAAGCGCCTTGTTCTCATTGCAGATGATGAACAGGATACAAGGGAGATCCTGGAAGTATTGCTCACTGAAGCCGGATATAATGTTATCAGTGCTTATGACGGTGTCGATACCATGGACAAGATAAACAATCAGCATCCTGATCTCGTAATACTGGATATTATGATGCCTCTGATTGATGGACTGGAAGTATGTCGACGTATTAAAGGAGAGCAAAGCACCCGTGATATCAAGGTTATTATGCTATCCGCTGCTGATGAAAAAGGTTTCATACAATCAGCCGAAAAGAGCGGAGCTGATGATTATATGGTCAAACCCTTTGAGTCCAGAGAACTCTTGTCAAAAGTGGCCAGATTTTACCAATAACTGCTTAAGGAAAGAACCACCATTTTATGAGCACTTATAAGCAATCCGGTATAGATATAGAAAAAGCCAATAAATTAGTAGACTTCTTGAAAAAGAAAAACCCCTCAATTGGAGGTTTCGGGGGAGCCTTTCCTCTGAAGGGTTTTTTGCAGGAGATGAATGATCCTTTACTGGTATCCGGTGCTGATGGAGTAGGTACAAAAATCATGCTGGCACGCCAATGTAACAGCTATTCACAAATAGGAATTGACCTGGTTGCTATGTCAGTAAACGACATTCTGACCTGTGGTGCCACCCCTCTCTTCTTTCTGGATTATCTGGCGGTAGGTAAAATAGACCTGCAAAAAGACCAGGCTTTACTCGATGGTATCATAGAGGGATGCCGACTGGCTCATTGTACATTGCTGGGCGGAGAGACAGCAGAAATGCCTGGCATGTATGAAGCTGATGAGGTTGAACTGGCCGGCTTTGCCGTTGGCCTGGTTGACAAAAAAATGCTTCTGACAGGGGAAAGTATTCAGCCAGGAGATATTCTGGTCGGCTTTCCTTCCTCCGGTCTGCACAGCAATGGATATACTCTTGTAAGACATATTATCGACAAATACAACCTATCACTTGATCTAACCCCCTTTGATGAGAATACTTCCCTGGGAGAAATTCTCCTTACTCCCACAAAAATATACTCCGATCCCTGTCTTGATCTCTTTTCCATGAATGTATTCAAAGGTCTGGCACACATAACCGGTGGAGGAATTCCAGGTAACCTGCAACGTATATTACCAGAATACACTCAGGCCTGCCTTGATAAAAGAAACTGGGATCGCCCACCAGTATTTTCTTTTCTTCAGGAAAAGGGCAATATAAAAGAAGAGGAAATGTTTAAAGTGTTTAATATGGGATTGGGAATGATAGGCGTTATAGCGTCGGAATCTTTAGTAAAACTGAAGGACTTTGCCCGCCAGCACAATGAAGACTTCTATATTATCGGTTCTGTCGATAAAAATGATAACCCCCAGCCTGAAGTTCACATTAACTGATCATACTCTTTATGTTACGTTCTATAATAAAAGATATACTTCAAAATTATTTTAAAGACCCTTCTTTATCTGCCGGAGAAAAATATGCGCCTGTTCTGTTGGGCATTCTGCTGCCTGTTTTGTTATTTTTTGGACTGATCCTTTTCTATCCTGACTCTTTGACGACCTTTCAAACCATTCTCCTGTTCCTGTTAGTCTTCCTCATAGTGATGATAACCTCAGCTCGTATTATCTGGGGATACCTGCCCCGCTACCTCTTTAAGAATTTTGAAGATCAACATCAGCAAACAAATTCCACGAAAAGTCCTTCTTCTGAGGAAGATGGCGACGCAGTGGAAGTAGAATATGAAGTGGTCGATAAAGAAAACAGCGATAATGACCAGTAAACGCTGTCAGAATATAAAAGGAAGCTCCACCAGAAGAGGTTAAGTGCTTCTTCTGGTTTCTTACGGAAGACGCTTCCGGTCTTATATATTTGCATTATTGCATGAAGCAGCCCTTGAAACCCATGACCCGACCAGAATGTTGCAGTTAACTCAATTTCCCATCAGTCCTGCTGTTCTTTTTCATTTCGTTTGGCTTCATTCCATGATGAATCAAGTTCTTCCAGGCTCATCTCAGAAAAGGAAACATTTTTATCATAGAGTTCATTTTCAATATGCCTGAAACGCCGCAGGAACTTAACAATAGTTTTTTGCAGAGCCTGTTCCGGATGCACTTCCAGAAAACGGGCATAATTGACCAGAGTAAAAAGTAAATCACCAAATTCTTCTTCTATTTTGTCTTTATCATGATCATGCGTTGCCTGTTTTAATTCCTCAATCTCCTCCCGAATTTTTTCAAGGACTTCTTTTTTTTCTTCCCAGTCAAAACCCACTTTAGATGCCCTGCTTTGAATACGATGAGCTTTTAATAATGCAGGGAGATGCTTCGGAATGCCTTCCAGTATAGACTTTTTTTCAGGTTTTTCTTTCTTTTTCAGTTTCTCCCAATTTGCATGAACTGTCTTAACTTCAGTTACATGAAGATCACCAAACACATGAGGATGACGATATTTTAACTTGGTTGAAAGAGTCTCAAAAACATCTGCAATATCGTATTCTTCTTTCTCTTCTGCTATCTGACAGTGAAAGAGGACCTGCAGGAAAACATCGCCGAGTTCTTCCCGAACTTTTTTCGGGTCTTCTTCTTCAATGGCCTCTACTAATTCATATGCCTCTTCTATAAGATACGGCACAAGAGATTTATGGCTTTGTTTTTTATCCCAGGGACAACCATCTTCTGAACGTAATCTTTGCATCACCCCTACAATATCCAGAAAAGTTTCTATCTTTCGTTTATCGCTCATGATTTCATTTTCCTTTCAGGGGAAGAAGAGAAAGGGGCATTTTCCAACCACTCTTCTCTAACCTTCTTAAATATCTGAGGAGACATCTTGGTTTGAGTATAATCCCCTGCTGACATTCTCTGCCTTAAAGCTTCATATATTGTAACCGCAGTAGCCACAGAAACATTAAGACTCTGGACCATTCCCATCATTGGCACCCGGAAAGTAAAATCCGCCTGCTGTGCCGCTTCAGAAGACACACCAGAGTGCTCATTACCCACTACTATTGCCGTTTTCTTTCTTAAATCAAGGTCATAAAGATTACAGGAAGAAGAATGAAGAGCAGTAGCTCCAATAATAAAGCCCTCAGAACGAAGAAAGTCATAACATTGTTGAATTGAAGAGTGATGATAGCTTTTCACCCATTTCAAAGCACTGGAAGAACTCTTCGAACTGAGCTCCGGAAATTCCTGGTCATGATATACCAGGTGTACTGCAAACACACCCACCGCATCACAGGTTCGCAAGATGGCAGAAACATTATGCGGATCGGTTATATCTTCTACTACCACAGTAAGATCTGTCTGACGATGAGACAGGACTTTTTCAATTTTAGCTTTTCTTTGGGTTGTGGTCACTTGTTTTGATTCCGTGTCTATTTGACTTACTGCAGGTTTATCAAAAACAGAAAAAGATTAACAGTAAATAACATAAAGAAAAAAGACGACCCACCCCACCAGGGGCAGGTCATCAATTTTCTATAGGCCATCAGTGAGTGTCTCTAATTAGTCTGGAAGACGTTTAAATTCAGCTCTTCTGTTCTTTGCCCACGCTTCTTCTGTTGGTCGAGGATCTACTGGTCGGGATTCACCATAGCTGATGATTTCCATGCGATCCTGTTCAATGCCCAGCATCATAAGATAGTGCATCACAGATTTAGCTCGTCTCTCACCCAACCCGATGTTATATTGCTCAGTGCCTCGCTCGTCGCAATGTCCTTCAATTAAAATCCTGACATCAGGATTTTCAAGTAACCATTGTGCATTTCTCTTCAGGGTTTCTTTAGCAGGTGGAAGAAGCTCGGAAGAATCAAAAGCAAAGTACACCACTTCTAAAATAGATTCTTCACCTGGATGGGTTGGTCTGTCTACCCGTAATTCATCTTCTGATGGAATATCTCTTACGTCTGTATCAGGATCGGGCGGTAAAACAGCATCATCATCAGGAACCTCAACAACATCAGCTGAGGGATCGTCACGTCTATCCATACGGAACAATCTCCGTAATTGCGCACACCCTGTAAACAGGAATGCAACGATAACACACATCACAATTAAACGGGCACTTCTTGGGTAGTTCATAGCGGCAAGAGCCTCCTTCTATAAAAGTATTTACAAACACCTTAAATTAAATCTTTAAATTCTTAAAAGTCAAGATTATAAGTAGAAAACTTCTACAGAGATAACAGGGGTTACCAGTCTTTAATAGCGGGTAAAGAATGAGTCCAATATCAGAGCAATCACTCCAACAAGGATAGAATAACCAAAAAGTTTGATAGCTCTTCTTAATATGTTTCTCCGGTTTATAGTCCAGTCAACAGTTAAAGAGTATACCCAGACAATCAGTACTCCTAAAAAAATAAAAGAAAAAAGGTATATCATTTGACCTTCTTAAGTATATGGTCGTATATCTTTATATTACAGTAATAATTGAGACCACCAACCACAAGAAGATAATAACTTCCCAGGTCAAAAAGTGGCGGATAAGTTCGATGGACCATTTCCCCCATATATTCAATTTCGGGGCTTGCCGTTGAAATGAAGAGTGAAATCCAGGCTGGTAGCCCGAATAACATCTGGCACCAGAAAGTGAGATAACCGAGCGGGTTAAAGAAACCAGGTGGAGACTGGTACTCTCCGGGCAATACCACTGCCCCGTCAAAAAGAAAAAGACCGAGAAAAAAAGTGACATACAGTAAGGGGAAAATCAAAAGAAATCTTTTTTTTTCACCGCAGAACAGATAAGGAAAACCCGGAATTATGAAACCCGTAAGCGAAAGCCACATTCATATACCTCGAAGGAGAATAATGTATACAATGGTGGGCGATACTGGATTCGAACCAGTGACCTCTACCATGTCAAGGTAGCACTCTCACCAACTGAGCTAATCGCCCGACCTGGTAGCGCCACGGGGATTCGAACCCCGGTCCCAGGACTGAGAATCCTGTGTCCTAACCCCTAGACGATGGCGCCTTTTTCCTGCCTTCATTATTGTACTTTCTTTTTCTTAGCTGTCAAATTATTTCCCATATCTTTCCCCGCTAATGCCTTAAATACAAAAAACTTCCGGTCTTTTTTTGCTATATACTATTCAGACTTTTAAATACAAAATATTAAGAGGGAGTGTGCCTGAAAATCAGGCATTTTGCTGTTCTACTCTTTTTTGCTATATTGAGCGAGGGGAATGCAACCATGAAAATAACCTTTTTAGGCACCGGTACTTCTTTTGGAGTCCCAATGATTGGATGTCCCTGTGAGGTCTGTCAATCAGATGATTCTTATAATAAAAGATTGCGAAGTTCTATACTGGTCCAAACTGATTCGACCAGTATTCTCATCGATACTTCTCCTGATTTTCGCCAGCAGGCTTTGCAGGCAAAACTAAAATCACTTTCCGCTGTTCTCTATACCCATTATCATTTTGACCATCTTGCCGGTCTTGATGATCTCAGGGCATTGCAATATCATCATTCCAGAGAAACAAAACCCATCACCCTTTTTGCTGATAAAAGAACATTAGAAACTATCAAAAAGCGCTTTGCCTATTGTTTTCACTCCCCTACCGGCATACAAAACACACCCCGTGTTGTCGGTCAACAGATAACCCATTTCCACTCTTTTCACATCAATGATATTGAGGTTCTTCCCCTCCCTGTTTACCATGGCGACGAGATCATAACAGGTTATTGTCTCAACAGGAGTTTTGCTTATTTTACAGACATATCTTTGATGCCTGCCAGCAGCAGGGAATATATTAAGGGTCTGGATACGGTGGTACTCACTGCATTACGCCACCATCCCCACAAGAAACATTTTTCTTTACAGGAAGCCATGGTTGAGGCAAAAAAACTGCATGCAGAACGCATATTTTTCACCCATGTTTCACACAAAATTGATCATGGAAGCATTTCACCTGGCCTTCCCGGGGGGATGCAACTTGCCTATGATGGCCTGGAAATTTTTATATAAAATATTCCTTCTTTTTCTACTCAATTTTACAAAACTTTAAAGTAAAATATATCAGGTAAAGAATGTATAATGTATACATGAGGTAAAGACTAATGACATCTCGAATAAAACACCAGGGAAAACTTCTCTTTTTATTGTTATCTCTCATTTTAACGGCATGCCAGATGGATCCTTTAGCGAATATTGACACAGAAGACAAGGATGCCCTGAGAAGACGTGGTTTTGAACTGATCAATGAGGGACGTTACAACGATGCCATGGAAGTGTTTAAATTTGCTGTGGAAAAATTTCCTGAAGAACCATATCTCTTTAATGGATATGGGTTGGCTGCCGAAAGAGCAGGAAGGGTAAGTCTGGCTGTTCGAAAATTCAGGCAGGCCTGCTGGATTGAACCCTTCAATGAGAATTTCCGCAATAATTTCGTCCGGGTCTATGAAAAACAACAGGAACAAAGACCAACTGACCCTGGCATTTCGGACTATGCCACTGGTAGCCCCCACCTTGACCAGTTAGACCGGGTTCGGGGAACTGTTTCCGGCGTTGACCAGCAAATGTTTGAAAGAGCCGTCCATCTTTTTCGTTCCCGACACAATAGATTACCTGAAAACTTAGAAGAGCTTGTCCGGGCAGGCATCATCGGTCATGACCAGTTGAAAGACCCTTTTGGACGTCCCTACTGGTCTTATCGGGATAATGGCTCGTTTATTATAAGAAGTTCAGGACAGGATATGGTTATGTTCACTGATTACGATCGTGTTATAGTAATCCGCTGAACAGAATGCCAATCGCATTTGGCCTGTTTTTATGATTCCTGTAAGAGGGATCCCTGCAAAAAAGTCAACCCAATAATCATTGAAAGAACCGGTACAGGTGAATCTTCCTCCTTACCACGGCATAGAAAAGACTTTTATTTTAATTTATTTAATATTTGCTATAATTTGAGAATGTTTGTACAAAACAGCTATTTTGAAAGGTAAGCATGTTTTTAGAATTAACAGTCCAAACAAATACTCGCGAGCAGATGCTTGATATCACCGGAGATATAAAAAAACAACTCTCAAAATCGAGTATTAAATCAGGATTATGTGTTGTTTACACTCCTCATACAACCACTGCCATAACCACTAATGAAAATTACGACCCTGCTGTCAAGACTGATATACTGCACTACTTAAATAAAAAGATTCCATCCGGTTGGGGGTTTTCGCATAGCGAAGGCAATTCAGACGCTCATCTTAAATCCAGTCTGATAGGTGCTCATGAAACATATATTATTGAAAACGGTGAACTCCGGTTAGGAACATGGCAGGGCATACTATTCTGCGAGTTTGATGGACCCCGCACCAGAAAAGTACACCTGAAGTTTATTGGAGTATAACGATGCCGAACGATTCCCAGATCGAAGCAGCAGTTGCAGAAGATATTGTCCTGCTCAGAATTGTGGGAAGAGGATGCTTTCTCAACAGTCGTATCTTAAAAGACTTCATGGAGAACATGCTCGAAAAAAACTATCTCCAGTTCATTTTTGATCTCTCCGAATGTCTTACCATGGACAGCACCTTTATGGGGATGCTGGCAGGAATAGCCATGAAACTTCACCAAAAAAAAGAAGGAACTATCTGTCTGGTTAATCCCAACAAGCAATGTTACCGTTTACTATCAACCCTTGGTCTTGACCAGATAATGGAAATTCACTCCCATTTTTCAAATCCTTCGGACATTTCTCAGGATTTTAAGGGTATACAATCAGAAAAAAGCTATTCAAAAAAAGAGAAGCTTATTCATGCCATTGAAGCTCATAAAAACCTGATGAAAATTGACTCCCAGAACAAGCTCAAATTCGAAAATGTGATTAATCTTCTGGAAAGAGACCTGGAAAAATACAAAAGTAAAAATAATGAGAACCCTGATTCTCAATAAAAAAGAGGGCGAGCATGTTCTTCAAGAAAACAAAATATACAAAAGTCAAATACAGCCAGCAAAAGAAGAGAGATGTGCCTGAAAAGCTCTGTACCGCCTGCCCCCGTTGTTCTGAAATGATCCTGGAAATGGATCTCTCAAAGAATTTAAAGGTCTGTCCCATTTGTGACCATCATTTCAAGTTAACGGCTGAAGAAAGAATCCGCTACACTCTTGATCCCGACTCTTTTTCTGAAAAGGATGCCAGCCTGGTACCCAATAATCCTCTGAAGTTTACAGACAGCAAACCCTATCCCAAAAGA
>PWGE01000395.1 GCA_003554345.1 Candidatus Sumerlaeota bacterium
ATTTTCTTACACACAACTATATATTACAACATAAATTTAAAATCCCCAAATTTTTTTTATTTTTTGAGGATAGTTTTGTGTATATTTTTCAATAATACCAATGGAAAGGCATTTTAACAGCCTTAAAATTATGACTGAAAAATACTTCCCGAACCTGTTTTTTCTAAAAAAAACAAAAAAAACGCTAACAAACAGAAAAAAGACAGGAGTGCTACCTCTATATTTCTCAACCCTTCTTGAGAAAAACCAGCTAAGAAGTGAGTTTTCCTTTCAGGGAGCTCTCAAACCTGAACCACGATGTTACCAGAGGAGTCCACCACCCCGCCAGGAAAAGCGACAACAGCCATTACTGCAGTACGTAATAATTTTTCTTAAGGGGTTCTTTGTCGGGAAAGTTTTTCACGGTAACTCAGAAGTTGTCGCCACCATGGAAGAAAATAAGAATAAGATGCCGATACCGCCATAGGCGGACTGTAAGTCGGAGATCGGCGCTCCCGGGAAAGCAGCAATACATTACTCAAGTATAAGTTTTTTTATCAATGTGCATTATATTTTGAAGAGTCTATTTTCAGATAAGAATAAACCACGAAAAGCACGATAGAACACGAAAAAAAAGATAATATCATGTTTTCCGATGCTGATTATCTGTCTTTCTGAAAGTCCACTCAGGCGTATTTGCAATCTTCTTTAATATTTTCTTATAAAGTATTACTTTGCGGGCTTGGCGAGCTTGCATGATGCTTTCTTTTTCTTTGTTCTTTCCCATTCTGACTTCTGAAGATATTTCTATTTTCAGAGGAATATCTGACAGTAAATATCACAAATGTGTGGGTAAAGGAAAGAATAGTAACCCTCGAAAAAGCCTGGCAACTACTGTTTATACACGTTCACTGGTGATCGGGCATCGTCCTTTGAATCCATCTTGATAAACCGGCAATTTTTCCCATGTTATTCCTCGTCTTCATCCTTCAAATTCTCATCCTCCCAATCATGCATTTCCTGCATTCTTATACGTTCTCTTGTTCGTGCTGCCCGGGCCTCGACATCATAGTTATCAGGGTCATGTTCAAGGTATTGCTTATAAAAGTCAAGCGCTTTCTCGTATACGCCATGGTCAAAATAAAGATCAGCCAGTTCCAGTACACTATGATAATCGGCAGGATACTCTTCTAAATATTTTTCATAGTAGTAGAATCCAGAAATATAGTCACCAGTTTCAATTTTTGCCTGTCCCAGATAATGGAGGGCATTTGCCCTCATGTGTTCCGAAGGCTCGAGCTCCAGGGCTTTTTCAAGGTAGTCAATCGCCTCTTCATATTTCTGATCATAAAAATACTTATTGCCAAGACGATAAGGAAAGTTAGAAACAGAAGAATCAACCTCCATCGCCTGATAATAAAACTGCATCGCTCTTTCTTCTTGGCCGAGTTTATCATAGATATCACCGATATAAAAATATGCCCAGCCAAGAGAATCATCGAATTCTATAGCATACTGAAACTGACGTTGAGCAGCCTCCAGTTCTCCCTCTTCAAGAAGTTTTCTTCCCTCCTGAAGATGGAGATGCGGATCCCGGAACTCAATTCGCTCAATCCAGTAAGGTGAATAGCGATTAAAAACCACCATAAAAGCAACAAAAAACACCAATACCACCAGCCACACAACCATTATTTTTACAAAGCCCGGTCGATTCTGGTTGCTCATACCATCCCCTTTGCAATACTGGCAGCAAGCCGGGCATTTTTAACCAGCAATTCTTTATTGAGCAAAACACTTTGACCATTCGTGGCAACTGCCAGATTTTTCAAAAGATAGGGGGTCAATTCTTTACCCTTTATTGATTTTTTTTGTGCTTCCTGCAACAATCTTTGAACGATCCTGTTTATCTCCCCATAATCGAAAGAGTGCTTTTCAGGCACAGAATTGGCAATCAATACTCCACTCTCTGGAAACACACTAAAATAATACCGCAGATAATTTACAATGTCAACGCTGTGAGAAAAGGATGTTTCCAGTGGATAAAGGTTTTTATTGGAATAAAAAAGAGGGAAGTAGTCTGTACGATATCCTATAACAGGAACACCAAGGGTTTCCATTACTTCCAATGTTTTAGGTATATCGAGGACGCATTTCGCCCCACTACTTACGACTGCCACGGGATAGGAGGCCAGTGCCTGTAAGTCGGAAGAAACATCCATTATTTCCTTCATATTCAGATGCACACCCCCGATACCTCCTGTCGCCATTATGGGAATACCCAATCGGGCAGCTAAATGAACAGTTGCCGAAACAGTAGTTGCTCCATGGTAGGGGCAAGCAATGACAGAAGCAAGATTTTGAACGTTAACTTTTCTCACCTTATCCGGTCGACGAGCAAAATGCTCTATTTGTTCTGAAGACATTCCTGCCACAATCTTGCCCTCCCAGACTCCCATAGTAACGGGCACTGCACCTTCCCGGCGTATCACTTCTTCACAGTTCCGGATAGCTTCCAGGTTATGACGATAAGGAAGCCCCTGAGCTACTACAGATGATTCCAGGGCCACACAGGGAAGATTTTTCTCCCTTGCCCGTTTATATTCGATAGAACAGGTAACAAGGCTTTCAAATGAAACTGCTTTTCTATTCATAGAACCACCATATCCCTGGGATAGGGGGTCAGCTTTTCCAGAGAACCTTTCTGAATGCAATACATATCTTCAATACGTATACCTCCTTCTCCCGGAAGATAAATTCCCGGTTCTATGGTAAACACCATATTATCATGCAATGCAACATTTGAGGAGGGCGCCAGAGAGGGAGGCTCATGACATTCCAGCCCGATACCATGGCCGGTAGCATGTCGAAAATACCTGTCATAACCGGCTTCCTGAAGCACGGATCGAAACAAAAGATCGATCTCACCGGCGGTTTCAAGTTGCGAAAATTGTTCTTCAAAGAGAACAAAGGCTTCCAGAAGAAGATTATAACACTCTTTCCATCGGGGAGAGGGTGGTTGAAGAAATATCACTCTTGTAAAATCTGAAGCATAATTCTCATGATAAAAACCAAAGTCCACCAATATCATCGAACTCCTGCGATGCAATCTTGTATGCCGGGAATAACTATAATGAGGTTTAGACGCATTTTCATCAAAAGCCACAATAGGAGAGAAGGAAAACCCTTCCCAATCCAGTTCATGCATGCGTCTTCTTAAAAATTTAACAACATCCCACTCAGACATTCCCTCGTAAGGAGTGATCCTCAGATATTGAACAAGAGAATCAAAGGCCCAGCTTACTGCTCTGACAGAATCTTTTATAAGACATATCTCATCATGTTCCTTGGACATTCGTAACCGGGAAAGCAGCTTATCAGCAGCCCTTAAATGAAGGTTTGTTTGACAGAGTTGTTCATAAAGATAATAGGGCAGGTCTTTTTCGAAAAGTATTTCCGAATACTGTTGTTCCTGGAGAAAATATTTGTATCCTTTTTCTTTCACATCAAAGACCTGAAGATGCTTTAAATTTTCCCGGGCATCTTCCAGGTAACGGAAGTCAGTAAAATAATAGCCTCCGGACGAATCCACAACCATATAGGCATGGGTTGATTTCATGCCTGAATAATAAAACATATTAAAGGGATCACACAGAAAAGCTGCCTGCCCTTCTTTTAACAAGCGTTGAAGTTTTTTTATCCGGTGTATTTTTGGAGACAATTATTATTCCAATGAGAGCGATTTATGGTAATATTTAAAAGGATTATACATAAGAGTCAAGAAGCTCAATATGGACAAGCAACAGCTCACTGAAAAAAATACTAATAACAGCATTCTTATCCTCATTGATATCCTGTTCATATGGCTATTATGGAGATTCACCTATCAATTACGCTTAACGTATTTTGACAGCATCTTAAGTTACTACAGCCTTCCCCCTTTATTCGATCGTCCTTTAAACGAGTGGCTCAATTACCTCCTCTTTTTCCCGGTGGTCATCATCGTGGCTCTTATTCTTAACTACTCACAGCACTTTTACCGCCTGTATCACATCTCTCCTTCCATTCTGTTTCTCAACGCCATACGCACTTCCTTATACCTGCTTTTTTTACTTTTAGCATTTTCAGCTGTACTCAGAGAACTTTTCATCGGAAGGTCCGTTCTCATGCTTTTCCCTGCGCTTTATGGTACATACCTCTTCAGTTCACGTTATATTATTCGTCTTTTTCGAATATACCTGATAGAAAGAGGTTGCTTCCGGAAAAACACGGTTATTGTGGGTGATGGAGAATTAGCAGTTCAAACAAGAGACATCCTCACTGAAATTCAGGACATAAACTACAATATTTTAGGATACCTGAAAGATAACCAGAACACAGAAGGTTCACATGATCAAATTTTACCCATTTTAGGCTCTCTGAACAATCTTCCTCCTCTGGTGAAAAAACATAATATCGACGAAGTTATTTTTGCCACTGAAAAATTAAACAACGAAGAACTCCTCAGTATCATAGCCAGGTATGAACATCTTCCTATCGAATTCAAAATTGTTTCCAATCTTTTTCAGGTTATCAATGAACAGGTCAAATTAGGCGACATTGCCGAATTTCCTCTGATCGAGATACAGAACCAGCGGCCCTCTTTATTATACCTGCTGGGAAAGAGAGCAATGGATCTGCTTATAACCATACCTTTGTTCATTATCACCCTTCCCATATCCCTTCTTATCATAATAGCTATTAAGCTGGATTCACGAGGACCGGTAATCTTCAAACACGAGAGAATAGGAAAAGGGGGGCAGCCATTTTTATTATACAAGTTTCGCTCAATGGATTATGAAAGTCATCCTTATGCTTCTGCTCCTTCCAATGAAAGTGATGTTCGGATAACAAGGGTAGGCAAATTCCTGCGAAAAACCAGTCTTGATGAATTACCCCAGCTCTTAAACATCTTAAAAGGGGACATGAGTCTGGTAGGACCGCGACCGGAGATGCCTTTTATTGTGGATAGTTACCAGAACTGGCAGAAAAAACGGCTCGATGTCAAACCAGGTCTGACAGGACTCTGGCAGGTAGCAGGACGCAAACACATGCCACTGCATATGAACCTGGAGTACGATTTTTATTACATTAAAAACCGCTCTCTTCTCTTCGACTTATTCCTTTTATTGAAAACCATACCTGCTGTTATCTTCGGAAAAGGTGCCTATTAGTCCCACAATACGTGGAGGTCGGCACGACTCCTTATCTGGTGAACACCCGGCAGTTGAAGGAGTTTCTTATTTCCCTGGCAGGGATCATTCTTAAACTTCACCGCACATACTTTTCTACCATAATTCAACCCATAGGAAGCAGTATAAAACGAACCTCCATCTGCACGTGACTGAATAACGATAACGGCATCACTGAAGAGTGCGATCAATCTGTTTCGCAGTATTGCCCATTTTTTCAACCATTTCTCATGAAAAGGGGCTTCACTTAAATAATATATTCCGCCCTTTGCCGGATAACATGATGAAAAATTCCCGATACCATAGGGAAGAAAAGCAAGGGTTTTAAGCTTGTGGTGAACAGCATTTAAATGGGCAACACGGTCAATTCCCCTGGCGAAACCGCTGATTATGAGAACATTTTCCTTTGACAGATAAGAAATAATGCTGGCTGTAATCTCTCTAGCCTGCGGAGCGGGTGAACAGGTGCCCACCACTGCTACGCGCCGACTGAAAGCAGGAAGCATCTCAAGGGGAAAAGAACCGCTCAGCATTAACGGAATATCAGACACCTCTCCTACATAATGGGAAAGCTCGTTCGCTGTATAAACAAGATTACCGCGTTTTTCAATCTGCTGGTAAAGTGAAGAAGCCCGGTCAATATTCTTCAGTGCTTTATAGACTTTTACTTTCACACTGAGGGAAAGAGAAGTGCGCCATACCAGGTCAGGACAGGAAAGATATTGTTCCATGTCGGCATATTTTAACAATATTCGAAAGCGTCGGTAGCCAATGCTGCCTGTTTCATTTAAAGCAAGATAGAAAATCTTCTCGTTCATTTTTCCTGGCAAAAGCTGTAGCAAGTATACGAGCCAAAAAGGGATCAAGCTGATAACCAGCCTGCCTTATGGACTTCGGAACCAGTGAATTGTCAGTCAATCCCGGGATAGTGTTAATTTCCAGAAAATAAAATTCCTGAGAGTTCCGATCAAACATAAAATCACTCCGGGTCAATCCCTTAACCTGGAATAGACGACTTATCCTTTCCGCTATCGCACACAGTTCCTCTTCTTTAAGAGAACTGAGGCTCAGCTGAAAGGTTTCTTCTGCTTTTCCAGGCACATACTTGGCATTATAGTCAAAGTAACTTGCTTCCAGGGGCACGATACGCACAGGGGGCAGTATCCTTTGAACACCGTCAGAAGGGTTCTCATAGACACCAACCGTGTACTCATCGCCATCGACATACTGTTCCACCATTAATACCTGATGCTCTCTCCAGTAACCCTCCAAAAAGTCCTTCACCCTGTCATCGAGAGAAGAGACGACAGTCATATGGATACTGGAACCCTCATCAACAGGTTTCAAAACAACAGTACCATATTTTTCCAGATATTTTCTTATTATCGACAATGCCAGGTTTGACTGCCAGTGAAAAACCAGGGAACTGGCAGGCACTTTTATCCCAAAGTGGGCAAGAAAGCGACAAGCAGCAAACTTATGCAAGGTCAGGGCACACACAGAGGAAGAAGAAAAGAGATAAGGAATTTCAAGGGACTCAAAAATAGAGGCCAATTTCCCATCTTCGCCCAGCCGACCATGTATAAGGGGAACTACCAGGGGAGATGATGCTTCCTTTATTTTCTGTAATACATGGTAAAAGTCTCTCATGGGACCAAGGGGTTCTCCCTGCTCATCAACCTCTTGCCAAACACCTTGTTGACGTCCATCCCAGATAGAAACCCTCAAAAAATCAAAAGCTTTCAGGGCTTTTCCAAAGGTACGGCAGGATTGACGTGATATAGGGGCTTCGTTGCCGGGCCCACCTGTAAGCATAAAAACCTGATATTTTTCAGTGCTGGATTTGCTTGTATTCATCATAAATTCTCACAATAATGCGGGCCACATCCATAGGACTGTTCCCAATAATCCGGGACACAGGTTCTTTGCCCACTTCACCAAGGTCATAAATAACATCCGGCACCTCACCGATTTGCTCAATCACCCTGCTGGTTCCCCATTCAAGAGATGACCCCTCTTTTTCTTTAACAGAGCGGGGTTCAGCAGAGCGATCAAAAGAAGCTATTTTCAGTCCCAGTTTTTCACTAATTTTCGTGATTTCCGGCATATATCTGATATTCATGACAGCCTTTTTTTCATGATCTGCACCGGCAACAGTGAGCAAAACCTTCCCTATGTGTTGAGATGCACCATATTCAGGCAATGCCACATAACGAATACTATCTCCCATCCGCACAATGCGACCGGGGAATCCCATCGTCTCTTTCAAAGAAGAAGGCACCCTTTTACAGGCACACATATTGGACTGCACTTCCGGGATAAGAGGCCCAATCGCCTGTTGCTGAAGATACTCAAAGGCTTCCAGCAATTCCTGCCGAAGGATTCCTTTCTCCTCTCCAATCTTTCCTGCCACAATATGATTGGTAGGACTGATACCTTTACCCAGGGGTACTGCATATCTTATAGCATCGCTGATGAAACGCCGACCTTTTTGCACCGCTGCATCGAGAGAATTTCCCTGTGCCAGAAAAGCTGCTATTGCAGCACTAAAGGTACAGCCAGTTCCATGAGTATGAGGATTCAGAGATTTCTGGTAGTCCAACCACATTTCATTTTGCCCATCCGAAAACAGGTCAAAAGAGTCTCTGTCATCAAAATGGCCTCCTTTAAGAACCACCTTGCCGGCACCAATTTCATGCAGGGCTTTCACCGCCCGTGAAAAATCCTTTTTCTCAGAGATTGTAATACCTGTTAAAACTTCAGCTTCCGGCAAATTGGGAGTGAGCAAAAAAGAACGTGGTACCAGCTCATTTTTCAAGGTCTGGACCGCTTTTTCCTCAAGAAGCCGTGACCCGCTTTTTGAAACCATCACAGGATCCAGAACCAACTTCTTATCAGTATTTTCATCCAGATAACGGCTCAAAACCATAATAATTTCCTTATTAAAGAGCATCCCTGATTTAAAGTACGTAAAATCAAAGTCATCGGTGATTGAATCAAGCTGGCTCTGCACAAAATCGGGTTCTATTGGATGTATTCCCTGTACACCGCTAGTATTTTGAGCGGTAAGAGCCGTAATCACCGACATTCCGTAGCAACCAAGCACTGTAAAAGTTTTCAAATCTGCCTGAATTCCGGCTCCACCACCGGAGTCGGAACCAGCAACAGTCATTACCTGTTTCATTCTTTTTTTACCTCTTTCTTCTCATTTGGCCTGTTATCTACAAGCCGTTGATATATTTTTTCCATTTCCCTGGCACAATGGGTAGCCAAAAACTGCCGTTGAACTTTATCACGTCCTTTTGTTCCCATTTTCAGACGCAGATCTTTATCTTTGATCAGTCGAAGAAGATACTCTTTAAAGAGTTCAAAACGTTGCAGAGGAAAGACAAACCCTGAATAACCGTGGTCTATAACTTCCGGAATACCCCCTTTATCACTACCAACCGGCGGTGTTTTCATATACATTGATTCAATAAGGACCCTGCCAAACCCTTCCTGGGAAGAAGGAAGGATGGAGATATCC
>PWGE01000121.1 GCA_003554345.1 Candidatus Sumerlaeota bacterium
AACAGCCCCCACAGCCCCAGGAAGAAGTTAAGGAAGACAAGCCTACGGGACTAAAAAAGGACTTGCCTAAAGTTGACCGTGTAGAGTTAGAGGAAAGGTTAGCTAAGGAGCAGGAAGCAAAAAGGCCGGCCAAGGAAGTTGACGAGGAAAGTTTAACCTATGATGAATTAATTCAATTAAGAACTGAAACTTATAATTATAACTCTGTAAATATATTATTTGATTTAGACATAATGAAAAATGGAGAGGTAAATAAAGAATACAAAGAAGATTATTATAAAACTTTATATAACCTAATATGTAACAGTTTAACTTCATTGGGTAGAATGAGCAAATATGATGAACAGGGAGAAAAAAACATCATCTATGCTCTGCAAAAAATGGGAGCAAACCTTCAATGGAGCAAAGAACGTGTCTTTATCAGGGGGGGCAAAACCCTGAAAGGCATTTCTTTTGATGGTAATCGTGCTACGGACGGTGTTCAGGCGCTGTCAGCAGTAAGCACCCTTGCCAGCGGGAAGAGTCGGTTTTACAACGTCCAAAATCTGCGATATAAAGAATGCGACCGTATTTCAGACTGGGGAAAAGAGTTGACAAAAATGGGGGTCAACTTCAGTGAAGAACCTGATGCTTTCGAAATTACGGGAAAGCCTGGAGGCTATAGAGGAAAAAACACTTTTTACTCTCATCAGGATCACCGGATAATTATGGGCCTAACCATTATTGGTGCCTGTTGTGATGAACCAGTCATCATTGAAGAGGCGCAACATATTTCAAAATCATATCCTGATTTTTTTAAACATTTACAACATCTTGGCGCTCACATAGAAATTCAGGAGCAATAAAAAAGGTCTGTGAAATTTAAAGAAGAACCCCCGGCAAAAAAAGGAGTTCGCGTGTGAACAGCAATCAAACTAATGAATACCAATCGTCCGCACAGGAAACAGCACAATTTCTCCTTGATAAAATGGGTGAAAAACCTGAAGAACTCCTTATTATCGGGTCCGGACTAGGACAACTTGTTGAATTATTAGAGGACAGGAAAATGCTTCGTTATGCAGATATTCCACATTTTCCTGTATCCACGGTAGTCGGACACAGCGGAGAGCTTCACTGCGGCAGGATTAATGGCTACCCCCTGTGTATTATGAAAGGACGTTTTCATTTATACGAAGGATATCATCCACGCCAGGTCGTCTTTCCCATTGTAGCCGCTCATGCCTGCGGCATAAAAAAACTTCTGATAACCAATGCTGCAGGAGGGATTAATCCTGGTTTCGAAGTGGGCGATATTATGTTGATAAGAGACCATATCAACTGGATGTTTAAAAATCCTTTAATTGGTTCTGATAATCCTTTAAGCAGCTACAGATTTCCGGATATGTCTGACTGTTACTCCCGTAAACTGGCCAGACAGATCAGGGATATTGCCCTGCAGGAAGGCATCATGCTGCGGGAAGGGACTTATCTTGCTTCCACCGGTCCTAATTATGAAACCATGTCTGAAATAGCCATGATGCGGTCAATGGGAGCTGATGCAGTGGGAATGTCCACCGTACCGGAAGTGCTTGCTGCTTCTGCACTTCAATTAGAGGTTCTGGGTTTTTCTTATATCTCCAACGTTCATCGTCTCGGTGCAGATTACGATACCACACACGAGGAAGTCATAAGAAACGCCCGTCTGGCCACAAAGAATCTCCTCTCTCTTTTTCAGAAAAGGTACGTTTGACAAAGCGGAGACAAGGGTTTTTCCCTTATAGAGAAGTCTTGCTTTTTTCCCGCCAATAGCATACTATGAAACCTGCACTGAAGACAAAATGGAATAAAGGGAATTTTTATTACCTGAATATTTTATTCCAGATTCCCAGTACTGCCACTTCTGACAGACTTACCACAATAGCTACCAATCCCAGCGCTCCAATTATAAACATTACGCCTGCTAAAATAGTGGGCAGAGTTAAGGCCATATTTCTCAACGTCACTTCAGGAAAAAAACGAACGATAATAAAAAGCCAACCCCCTCCAAGAATAAATAACGGTATGGCAACAAAGGCATAGGTTTTTATTCGTTCAATACCGCCCCATTGCATCTGTTGACGCCTCAGTTTATGCGCCTCTTTTTTAACAGGAAAACCACACTGGGGGCAGGCATGGGCCCGGTCTGAAACCTCTCTCTGGCATTCTGGACACTGAGTGATAGACATGTTTCATCTCCTTACCTTCCTGAATATTACGCTATTTTTATAATGATTGCTGTTTATGAAATAAGTGTGCCATGATTATTTTACAACATCTTTTCCTTATATTGAAATTAAATTACAAATCCAGAAGTTATGACATCCTAATACTCTTTTTATTTTTATTTTTGCCTAAAGTTCATGAGCAAGCTGTCAATATTTCACTAAAGAACCTTCTCAGAATTTCTTGAAATTACCAAAGATAATTATTGTTCATCAGAGAAAGCTTGTTAGATAAAATAAAAATAAACAGGTGCATTTCCAGAGTAAGGTAATATGTTTTAAAATAACCCTGCCAGGTGATGAAGAATCACTGTTAATGAGGAGAGTTCTATGATTAAATGCTTAAATACAGAAATGATGAGATGTTACTCTGAAACCATACCTGCCTTTGCTTAAACTCCATGATAATACATTTTCAGACAAAACAAAAAGAAAGGTCCTCCAGGCTGGCAGATTATCATTTTTCATGGGTAACAGAAATTATAAACTTGTCGCCTCTCTCCCAGGCTCGCAGAAAAGTATAGAGGGGCATAGTATAGTCCCTGGATTCATCGGTAAGAAAAACCCGTCCTTTTTCGAAATCATATCCTCTGAAAAGGGCATAGTGTCCATAGTCACTGAAACGAGACTGCCGAATAAAAACAACTGGAATATCTTCCGCCAGCAAATGTGTTCGTAAAATGGTAAGATTAGCTGATTTCAACTCCGCTTCCAATCCTTTTTCCCGCAGGTATTGCACTAATTCATCTGCTCGTGTCAGGTCCATTTTTTCATACACCTGCGCATCAAACTCTTTCCGGGGAAAGTAATATTTTAAAAGGGAATACACCACATAAGGCCCACAATCCATATCCGGATGTTTTTCAAATTCTTTCTCCAGCACTAATCTGTCCGGCGAGTGATGATCCCGCAGGTCGGCCAGTGTCACAGGACGACAGTGTGAAAGTATAATTACTGCCAACACAATCACCACATATTTAGTAAATTTTGTTGCTGAGCACTTCATCAAAAAATCCCCCCATTTCCTTCATCAAAGTATCCACACGATATCTTGCAGATGAAATCCTAACAGGCTTCTTTAAAACAGTTTCCGGTTTTTTTATCAAACGAAGCAAAAAGCGGTGCAAATTTTCCCGTTCATCAGTATCAAAGCATGCACATTTCCCATAATCTTTCAATAACCGGGTAGAAGCCCTGCTGTTTCCTATAAAAAGGATGAATTTCTCCTTACTCATATAATCAAACAGTTTATTTAAGATAATATCGCTTCGGGATACATTGTCAAAGCAGGCTACAGCCACATCAGCCTCATCTATTGCCTTAATAGCCTTAGCATGGGTTAAATTACCCAGATACTGTACAGAACTCCTGAAAGATGAATCATTCTGAAGAAGTTTTTCCATTGATGGGTCTATAATACCGCATATATGACATTTCACCTCTCCCTGTGAAACTTTTCCCTGCCTGATAAGCTCTTGCAATGTTTGCAAAAACGGCTTCAATGATCTTTCTCTCAACATATTGCCACTGGCTATAAAGGTGATTTTGGAATCCTGTCCTGTAGGTTTTTGAGGTTTTTCCTTCCCGACTTCCAGGGGCTCATAGCCGTTAACAATTACAGAAGTGGGCTTTTCTTCTAAAAAGGGATAGACATGAAGATACTTCTCCCTGGTTACCGGACTGTTAAATATAATACCATCTGCCCCCCGCAATATTTTTCGCTCACAAATGCTTTCCAGAAAAAAGTGGCAGGAGGTTTTATATCGTAAAGCACTATAATTGTAAAACCACGGGTCTCTGTAATCAAGTATTAGAGGCACATTATAGATTTTTTTCAACCAGTATGCCGCATAAAGATTTCCCACCGGGGGAAAAGTAGAATAGATGAAACGAAAGGAATACCTCTTCCGCAGTTGAGAAAACCGCCGTATAACAAAAGGAGTCCATAATACTGTTTTATCATCGCCAATAAAAAAAACATTTTTCCAGAAGGTATACATGTTATGCCCTAACCTGGAAAAGGGCAGGTTTTTTACAGGTTGCAGCTTTCTCTTTTTTTCTCGCTGAACAAGCCTGGAAAGAAGATACAGGGGATCAAGAGAGAAAGTATAATAAACACTGGCAAGCGGCAACACTTCTCTTAATTTATCATAATCATACCCAAAATGGATAAGGCGGGGGGTAGAAGTCACTGCTACCGGTTGATAAGAAGACACTTTACCAATGTATTTAACAAGATGCTCCACTCTTTTTGTAACTGCTCCTGCTAAAGGGGGGTAATAATAGTGAAGCAATAAAAAAGGCTTTTTCTCATTCATTGAGGAAGGTAAGTATAAGTGATAGTTCGTTCAACGATAGCATGATCGGGATCAAAGAGGAGGCTCACCGTTTTATCCGGATAATAGAGAATTCTTTCTCCTCCATGATATTGCCCATCTTGATCAAAATAGCTGTATTCCACAATTTTTTTGATTTGATAGTCAGCATAACGGTAGGTATCTTTTTCAGTTGACTCTATCAACTCATCATTTTCAAAATGTTCAACCTTTTTTCTCTCCAGGAAACGATCCTGTTCATGACTTTCTGTTATAGTATATTCCTGACGGGATTCCACCATCTCATCAGTTCGAGAATCCCATCTCTTGCGATTTCGTACAATACGCAGTTCATTCTCTTCACGGTAGCGCTCATTCTTTTCTTCTATTTCAGTGGTAAACTGCTCATCTTTCACCTTATCCCATATTTCTTCTTTCTTATTCCTCATAAAGATGTTGTTATCAGAAGAGGTGATTTCAGATATATAATCGCGACGAACCAGTTCATCTCCCCCTTCATAAGTATAGACTTTCTCTTCTAATTTCCATTTCAAGTCATCAACCGGCTTACGAAGATATTCCCGTACACGACGCAAACGCACGCCTCCTTGCTCATCGAAAAAAACCTGATTTACCCTTTTTTCCTCCCCTTTTTCCAGAGGCGTAATACGGGTAGAGGTTAGCTCCTGCAATTCTTCATGGAGATATACATTTTTTACCTGATGGATGAAATTCCCATCATCAATGGTTTTCTTTGATATTTTTCTTACAGGACGTTCCCAGATGTCAAAATACTCTTTCTCCAGAAGCGAGTAATCTTTATCATCTCTACTATATTCAATATCACGAACATTTTTTTGTTCAAATGATATCATGCGGCCATCTTTATAAACAGTCTGAATGGTCGTTGTTTCCATACCATTTTCAAAAAAGTAAACATACTCTTCTTTATCAGTTATCTGCTGTTCAACCAGTTCTCCTTCCCTGTTATATATAGACACAATCTTCTGAATGAAGGTATCATTTCCATCTTCAATAACATGGGTTTCCTTTTCCACAGTGTAATAGGGCATTTGCTGCAAATGTAAAGAGCTATAGGGTGAAAAGGATACATCCAGGCCATTATTTTGAAAGGGTCTTTCCTGGTAGGCAGTTGCCGAGACCAGAGATGCAGAAAGAAACAACGTACAACTAAATAACAAGAAGACGAGTAAATAGTGATTTAACCTAAACATTGAGATTAATCTGGTCATGTAATCCCGAGATTTCGGTTTTTAGTTTACTCATTGTATCATTTATTCCTGAATTGTTGAGCGATAAAAAAGAAAAATCGATATCTATATGAATATTTTTCCCTTCTTTATATCTATGAAAAGAATACATCACTATACGGTAAGGGACAAATATTTTCAAAAAAGGATGAATCAATTTCATATAAGGCAGTTCAACCCGCATTTTCACAAGAGCTTGCTTTTCATTTTGCAAATATATCTGAAAAACATCTCCCTGGTTAAGGAATCTTCGAAAAACATGATAACAACTCTTTTTATGGATTGATATACCCCGACGAATTTTACTGTAAAAGCCTTTCAACTCATCAGACTCTTCTGGATAACAGCATCTTGCCCGATGAAAATTCAAGGCAGCAATTCCTTCCAGAACGGGTGGCACTTTTTCATCAATGAAAAGACCGGCCTGCCAGCAACTCTTTTTCACCTTTTTTTTGTAACCGGCAGTTTCCCAGAATACTGCAACTCTCTTATCTTCAGGCACCTGCAGGACATTCCTGAAATTTCTCCGATGTATCGTCACCTTTTTTGAGGATGTAACAATTCCCTGTATCGGATTATTCAGACGGGGATTACAACATTTAGCCAGTTCAGTGTGAATATTATCAACGCCGCTTATCTTATTCTTCAGGTTTTTTTCTATAACTTCCTTCGGCAGTTCTTTCTTTTCAACAGTACTTCTGGAAGGCTCTTCTTCAGGAAGGAGTTTCAGTCTGGAAAACAGGGTTGTTATCTTAAGCTGGTGCTGACCGATGTCAATTAAAAGAGAATCAACATCCTGGTAATTCAATTTTTGCAGGTTTGCCGATGTCAAATGCTTTTTAATAAACTGATTCAAGGTCATATTGAGGGAAAATGACTTCAATCCTTTTTGCACCAACATCTTTCCTTCTTCCAGGTAAAGGTCCATCCTGGACTGACGTAGCCAGTGTCTGATTTTATTGCGTGCACGGGAAGTTGCCACCAGTTCCAACCAATTCGGAGAAGGGTGGGATTGTTTATTGGTGATAATTCTTACCACATCTTCCGTTTTTAACTTATGACTCAAAGGCACCAGACGCCCGTTAACTTTGGCTCCTACACAGGTATTACCAACCTCAGTATGGATTACATAAGCAAAATCCACCGGGGTTGCTCCCTGCGGCAATTCTATTACTTTTCCCTGGGGAGTTCTTACAAAAATGGTATTGACGAGAAGATTATCTTTAATGTTATTATATGAGTCCTGGGCATTCTTTTCCTGGCGGGTACTTTCAATCAACTCCAGTAAAAAATTGTAAAATGACTGATCTTTCAGAGAAACCTGGGACTCTTCTTTATAACTCCAATGGGCGGCTATACCCTTCTCAGCAATATCATCCATCTCCTTTGTCCTGATCTGCACTTCAATAAGATTTCCTTCAGAATCCACCACCGTCGTATGCAAAGATTGATAATTATTAGGTTTGGGACTGGCAATATAATCTTTGAAACGACTTCCCCGGGGCTGCCATATATCGTGAATAATGCCCAGCAACAGATAACAGTGTTCTTTGGTATCAGTTATCAGACGTAGCCCCAGTAAGTCAAATATTTCATCAAAAGAAAGCCGCCTTTTGGTCATTTTACAGTAAATACTGTAAAAATGCTTGGGACGGCCTTCTATTTTTACAGGAACATTATAAGGGGCTATTTTTTTCTCCAAATATTCCTTCGCCGCCTGAATCTTGGATTCGCGGTTTTCCCGTTTCTCTTCCACCAGGTTTTTGATTTTATAATAAGCGGTCGGCTCCAGATACTTTAAACAAAGATCTTCCATTTCATTTTTCAACCTGATCAAACCCAGCCGGTTGGCAAGAGGCACATAAATATCCATGGTTTCCCGGGCAATTCTCGTGCGCTTATCCTTTCTCATTCCCCTTAACGTTCTCAAATTATGCAAACGATCTGCCAGTTTTACCACTACCACTCTGATATCTTCACTTATTGCAAAGATAAATTTCAAAAAACTGCCATACCTGGAGTGTTCTTTTTGAGTGTCTTTATCCACGATCTCATTGTCCAGAGCCGTTATTTTTGTCACACCATTTACAATCTTCGCCAGGGTATATCCAAAGGTATCTTCTAATTCTTCATAGGTAATCTGACAATCCTCCAGGATATCATGCAGCAAAGAAGCCTTTATTGTCACAAGATCAAAACCAAGATGAGCAAGAATGAGAGCAACATGAAGAGGATGATGAAGAAAAATTTCTCCTGTTTTACGGTATTGCCCCTCGTGCGACCTTCTACTGAATTCATATACCCTCTTCAATCCCTCATGCTCTTCCGGGGGATAGAGTTGTAAAAGTTCTTGAAAAAGCTGCTCACATTTTTCAGGCATAATTTTTTTCTTTATACCATTCAATAAATAGTTTAAGACCAGCGTCAAAGGAAGTTCTCTGGCGTGGATAGTCCAGCATGCGCACTGTTTTAGAAATATCAGCCATAGTCCTTCGCACATCCCCTGGCTGTGCAGGATATTGCCTGATTTGAGGTTCTTTTCCCAGGTATTCTCCAATCTTATAAATCATATAACGAAGGGATATTGTTTGATTTCCTCCGATATTAAACACCTCAAAGGGATAATTTTTCTCCATGGCCTTCATAATAGCAGGTACGACATCTGCAATATAGGTATAATCCCGTTCACTGGTCCCATCGCCATACATGGGAACAGATTCCCCCCTGTCTATCAATCGGGTGAACTTATGAATAGCCATTTCAGGGCGCTGTCTGGGACCATATACCGTAAAGAAACGTAAATTAGTACTGGGAATCCCGTAAAGATGATGGTAGGTATGGCTCATCAATTCA
>PWGE01000199.1 GCA_003554345.1 Candidatus Sumerlaeota bacterium
AGAGAGGAGATACTGGATGTAAAGATCCGGCAAAATACTTTCCCCAATAATGCCTCGTAAGCCGGATACGCTTGCCATTATTCTGGAAGAGGCTCCCCGTTTCATGATTGTTTTCCCCCATTATAACTTGTAGTGATTTGAGTTATCGGTCTTAAAAAACAAAGCAATTACTTCTTCAGCATTTTATGAAGTTTCTCTATATGTTTTTGTGCTCGTTGCTGGTATTTATCTTCGCCCATTTCTTTAGCAACAGTGAGGAGCGTCTCCCATTCTTCAAGTGCTTGTTCGTACCACTGCTGTTTTTTTTCATATAATAAAGCCAGATTGTTTCGAGCCGGCAAATAGGTGGGATCTTCACGGAGGGCGTTTTTGAAGTTTTGTATTGCTTTATACAATTTCCCTTCATTAAGATAATTGAGAGCTTCCCGACAATAGGAACATATCATTTCTTTTTTACGTTTTTTTCTTTCCTCAATGGATAGATCCTGTACGGATGAAGTGCTCTTCTTCTGAGATGCTCTTTTATTATTGTCGGTGGTTTGTTCAGTGATAGCGGCTGATTTTTTAGTATCAAAAGTGGCTGTTTCATCTTCTAATTTGGCGTGTGCTTTTTTTAAAAGGCTCTTATCAGGCATTTCATCTTCTGTTTTGAGAATCTTGAAAATCATATCCAGTTTAGCAACCGAGAAAAGGGTTTTTACTTCATTTTTAGGAGCGACGAGGTAAGTCTGGGCATTGTACTTGTTGGCAGACATTTTGATTCCTACCAGAAGACCCAGTCCAGCACTGTCGATAAAATCCACTTCCTTCAAATGTATGAAAATATTTTTGAGAGAAGGGTTCAGTCTGCCAATTACCGTATCTTTTAACTGTCGGCATTGATTTAACATGAGCCGACCTCTCAAAAATATTATGAGATTTCTTTCTACCTGTATAATTCGAGCATTCATCTATATATATCTCGGTTAATAATACAACACTATCTGCCGGGTATCATACCTTATCTTTTTTCAGGAGAATCATCATCCTGTGTGCTTTTTTCAGAGGAGTAAGAAGAAGTACCTGGCTTACCGGGATTGCTATTCAGACATTCTATAATATTTTGCAACTGGTTTATTTTCTGGCTTGTTTTATTGAGATTGGTGGCCAACTTGTTGATATATACAGCAGAATAGGTCTTTCCTCCTTCCTTAAGGACGTTTTGCAGGTTGCTTATTGTCTCCTGTAATCTGATACTCGATATCCCTTCTTTCAACATTTCAAAACATGCTTCGTTAGAAAGTGGCTTGCCGGGATTGCTTTTATTTTCAGAGAAGGGGGGAGAATCGATCTCCTTATTTTCTGCCGCTTTAGGGGGGTCGCTTGCTGTGATGGTAAAGGGTTGGGTCTCAGGGAGAAAACCGATAGATTTATGAGAATTAAAAATCTCGCGGTATAATATGTCCTGATTCTTAACTTTCTGCTGAATTTTCTTTACGGGAATATCATCAAGAGAAGAATATACGGAAAAAATATGATCAAGCCTGGTTTGAGCCAGGAGTTCAATTATATTTTTGCCGGGTGATATCAGATAAAAACGAGAATTAATTTTGCCGGCCGACATCTTTAATCCTACTAACAGGCCCATTCCTGAACTGTCAATAAATTTTACATCACGCAGGTCCAGTACAATTTCTTCTACACGAGGCAGATAGTAGGCCAGAATAAGCTTTCTCAATTCAGGGATGACTTTTGAGAGCAATTTTCCCTGGAAACGAAAAAATAAGATAGAGTTGGAATCATCCACATATAATTGCATAAAGTGAGGTCCTGTTACTCATCAAGAAAACTGGTATCAAGCTCTTCATCTTCTTCTTCTAGAATATTTTCATCCTCTGCCTCTTCATTGTCTCCGGATGCTTTTTCCTTTTCATTGCCTTCTTCTTCCTCCTGGTTTTCTTCTTTGTCTTCGGAGTCCGAAGAGGATGAGTCTTCAGCAATACCAAGTGCTTTCAGGGCATCCTGGCGAAGATTTTCCACTCCGTCACGTCGGGACTGCAATTCTTCAATCTGGTTTTTTAAGCCTTCCAGTTCTTTGTCTAATTCCTGGAGCATCTCTTCAGCCGTAATAAGAATTTCGTTCATTTTCTTTTCCATTAATTCTGAGAAAGCCATGACAGTCTCCTTTTATTTTTATTGATAAAAATGTCCAATAGAGGGTAAATATCACCTATTTATATATTGCACATTTTTGATTATACCGCACGATATTGTTTATTCAATATTCCCTGCATTCTAAAACTGTGTATCAGAACTGATACTGATTAAATCCTTTAGCACTTCGCTGACTGCCTGGTAGCGGAGTGAGAGTTTCTTCTGAAGACATTTCATAATAACAGTTTCCATTTGTGGGGAGCAGTATTTTGGAGGAGAAGGGGTGGTATTTAAATGATGAAAAGTAATATCACCCTGGAGAAAGGGCGGTTTTCCGGAAATCATTTCATACAGCAGGACGCCCAGGGAATACACATCGGCTCGAAAATCAATCTCATGACTGGTTATCTGTTCGGGCGACATGTAGAGAGGAGTCCCCACAATTTCCCCTATTTTGGTAACTTCTGTACCACCGCGGGTGGATTTGGCAATACCGAAATCACTCACTTTAATGACCTGTTCTTTGGTGATAAGGATGTTTGCCGGTTTGATGTCCCGGTGGATAATCCCTTTTTCATGGGCATATTGCAGGGCCATGCAGATTTGTTTGGCATAAAACAGAACTTTCTTCTCCGGCAAAGGGCCGTGACTGCGCAAAATGCTTTTCATATCTTTCCCATTAATATATTCCATTGAAATATACTTTATACGATTAATTTCGCCGAAATCATAAATCCTGACGATATTGGGATGAGTGAGTTTTCTGGTAGCCTTAGCCTCTCTTTTAAATCGTTTAAGGGCTTCTGCATCCTGGGCCAGCGTATTTGCCAGGATTTTCAATACCACCTTTTCTTCCAGTGCAGTATCGTAAGCTTCATATACTACCCCCATGCTTCCCCGGTTGATTTCTTTAAGCTGAACAAATCGATTTCCCAGAAAATTGCTGTTGGCGGAAGAATAATTATTCAGTTCGGATGAGAAGGGAGTAGGAGTTTCATCTATTTGGGTTCTTTCATAATGAGCGGCTTTCTTTAAGCGGTGGTGTTCCTGCAACGCATCCCGGTAGTTAATATCTTCTGCCAGAATGTTTTCCAGGGCATTTACAGCGTTCATATATTGACCTTCATCTTCGAAAGCCCTGTTAAGTTGATAGAGGCTTTCTTTGATCTCCTCATCGACCCGACATTTTTTAAATTGCTGTAAAGCAATGTAATACAGCTTTTTTTCAAAAAAAGCCCTTCCCAGGTACTTGCATGCTTCATGCTGGAGATCTGAAGAAAAGGAGGCCCTTTGGAGATAGGTGATGGCAGAGTTGATATTTTTAGTCTCAAAGTATAATTTCCCGAGCTTGAGTTTTATCTCGTGTGCCTGGGGGTTTTCCTCAATAATCTGGTGATAGACTGTAAGCAGCTGTTCTAACACTGCCGAATTATTTTTATCCAACTGCCGGGCTTTTTCCAGACAAATTGCACATTCATAAAGGTCCCCCTGCAACTTATGAAAGAAGGCTTTTTTCTGATAAAATTCAGCCGGTTTTTCTTCCCATTTTTCCGCGATTTGCTGATACTTTTCCAAAACATAAGGAAGAGCTTCTTTATTTTCTTCATGGATCATATTCAGCAAAGTACATGCTTTTGGGTATTTTTCCTGCGATAGATACACATCCACTAATTTCTTGCTGTTGGTCTCCCCCTCAAAAGGAACAACGTCGGAGCTTTCCACACTCTCTTTTTCTTCTTCGGAAGAGGTTTCTTTCGGTTCTTCTTTTGGTGCAGGTGAAACTTCACTTTCTTCAGGTGCAGAATCAGGGTTGGGGACCTTCCCGGAAGAGAGAGAAGAGGAGAGGGTGGGGTTTGTATCTTCATTTACCATGGTTGTTTTAGTTTCCATGGTGTCCTCAGCCTGGTCAAGGGTGGGTGAAAGGTGTACCTTTAAGGAGGCGCCGGATTTTTGTTCTTCTGCCATAACCTCCAGTATCCCATCAGCATCGATGGCAAAACTCACTTCAATGCGGGGTTCTCCTTTTTTGAGAGGCGGTATCTCGCTCAGGGTGTAATAGCCAAGCGAAATATTTTCAGAGGCAACCCGGCTTTTCCCCTGTAAAATATGAATGGGCACCAGGGCCTGGTTATCATGGGTGGTGGTGAATATTTTACTTTTGCGGGTAGGGACAGTAGAATTTTTTTCTATGATAATGGAAAATTGGTCATTAACCGTTTCCACTCCCAGGTTAACAGGTGTCACATCAAGGAGAAGTATTTCCGCCAGTGAACCGGTTAAAATTCCACCCTGGATAACGGCTCCCCTGGCAACAATTTCATCAGGATTCAAACCGCGAAAGGTCTTTTTATTAAAGAAGTTCTCGCCCTCTTTTACTACCAGGGGATTTCTGGTAGTACCTCCGGCCAGGATTACTCTGTCAATATTTTCCATCCTCATATTAGCAGAAGAAAGGACTTCCTCGGTAATGGCGAGACTCTTTTTGATGATAGGGGTAAGAAGTTCCTTAAGGGATTCTGATTTCAGATTATAATGCAGGTGCAGTGGCGAGTTATCCTTTGAAGCAATAAAAGGCAGCGTAATATCTGTTTCCGAAAGCTGGGAGAGTTCACATTTGGCCTGTTCACAGGCTTCTTTTAATCTTATCAGGGCACTATGGTTTTGCCTGAGATCATATCCTGTTTCCTGGAGAAATTCTTTGCTGATGAGTTGTAAGATAGCTTCATCAATATCATCGCCGCCCAGAAAGGTATCACCCCCCGTGGCAACCACTTCAAAGGTGGTCCTGGAGAGATTCAGAAGGGTGAGGTCAAAGGTTCCGCCTCCAAAATCATAAACTGCCACCACTTCCGCATCACTCTTTGAATAACTGTATGCCAGAGAAGCGGCGGTAGGTTCATTGATAAGACGAAGCACTTCTAATCCCGCCATTTCGGCAGCGAGTTTTGTTTTTTCTCTCTGCAGATTGTTGAAGTAGGCAGGAACGGTGAGGATGGTTTTTTTTACCTTTTGTCCCAGGTAGGTTTCCGCGTCATTTTTTATTTTCAATAAAATGTTTGAAGATATTTCTTCCGGGGTGTAGGTGGCAAACTCGGTTTCAATGAGAATTTCATCCTCGTCCCCTCCTCTTATTTTGAAAGGAAAGGAGGAGGTATACTCTTCCACTTCAGAAAACTTCTTACCAATAAAGCGCTTTATAGAAAAAATGGTGTTTTGGGGATTTATGGTGCTCTGGCGTTTCGCCAATTCACCTACCAGAATTTCATCTTTTGACTTGAATGCCACGATAGATGGGGTTTTATTCTTCCCTTCCTGGTTGGGAATAATGACGGGTTCTTTTCCATCAAGAATGGCACATACAGAATAGGTGGTGCCTAAATCAATACCGAGAACAATTTCACTCATAATGACCTGTTTTATTAGGTTTTTCTATCCAGACTATTATAATACATTTCTTAATGAATACAGTGTAAAACAAATAATTTATTTTTAAACAAAGGGGTTTTTTCTTTTTCTTTCGCGATGAAAGGCTTGTTGAAAAGGGATATAAATTCTGTAACCAGCAATTTATCACCTGTATAAAAAAATGGTATTTTGGAAGTCTTTTTTAAACGGCAGCCTGGTTTTTATGAAAGGAAAGGGTGAACGGTTTTCTAGCCACCATCAAGAGGAGCATAAAAAAGAGCGTGAACAAACATTGTCCCCGCAGTTAGATCCCTGGAAGTCAGGAATCTCCTGAAAAATCACATTTCCCTGCAAAAAAAGATATGACTGATTTGTCCGTTTGATCTTATTGTCGTTCTGTCCATATTGTCCAAGTCAGTCCACTTGCTTTGTTTTCCTCCCATATGACGTCCGAGCCAGCGTCTGCCCATGAAAATAAAACCTGAGTAAATAAAAAAGACATCCAGAAAAGAGAAGATTTGACAGGGTTTATAAGGATAACACAGGAAAAAACAAAAAGATTAAGAATACAGAAAATTAGCATCGATTTACAGGATGTACAGAGGATGGAGAGGATATAGAATCAGGAAAAACCGCCAGAGTGAACTTTCAGAAAGACTGAAAATCAGCCCCGGAAAACAGATTGCACAAGATGAAGAGGATGCCAGAAAAAGAAGAGAGATCCATGCCTCAAAAAACAGAAATTTGCATCGATGCACAGGATAATCAGGATATCAGAAGAAAGATAATCTCATCAGATCCGGAAAAAGAAATTTAACAGGGATTGACAGGATAACACAGAGGATGCCAGAGAAAAGATAATGTTATCAGATCCTGGAAACAAAATAGTATCTTTTTTTCGTGTTCTTTCGTGCTTTATTCTTCTATGAAAATAGACTCTTCAAAATATAGTATACGTTGCTATAAAAGCTTTCACTTCATTGGGGTATTTCTGCTTTCCCGGGAGCGCCGATCTCCGACTTACAGTTCACTCTGGCGGTATCGGCATCTTATTCTGAAAGTTCACTCTGTTGGATTTGCGGTCTTTTTTATCTTTTGTGTACTTGACTGATTCTTTGTCTTAATTTGCGACTTTGCGTGATACTTTTCTTATTCTTTTCTTTTGTTTCCCGTGCTGACTCCTGTCTTCTGTCTCCTGACTCCTATTTTCCTTTGCGTGATGCATTCTTTTCTGGATTTGTTCTTATTTTCATCATTGGCGCCTTGTGCTGGCATGAGGAACTTCCATATTCGCGAGGTAAAAGTTCTATTTCAGATATTGGTCATTTTATTGTATAATTACCAGTAAATCAAAAGGAGCCCTTACGATGACGGTCGGCAAAAGTATTTATCGCAAGGATGTGCTGGAAAAAGTGACAGGGGAATCCCGTTATGTGGATGATTATTCCTTGCCGGGCATGCTCTATGGCAAGATTGTCATGGGCGGGGTTCCGCATGCTGTCATAAAAGATATAAAAGTGCCGCCTGTTGGCGAAGATGAAGCGGTGCTAACCGCCCGGGATATACCTGGCGAAAACCAGATAGGGGTGATGAAAAAAGATCATCCCCTGCTTGCAGAAAAAGTGCTTCGTTATCGTTATGAAGCGGTGGCTCTGATTGCGGCTTCATCTTCTTCCCGCCTGGAGAAACTTGCTTCCTGCATCGAACTGCAATGGGAAAAGAAAACCGCTGCCCATCATTATGAAGATTCTTTGAAAAAGAATGCTCCTCTTATTCATGAAGAGGGAAATGTGCCCATTCATAATCGTTTGCGCAGGGGAAATGTAGAAGAGGCGTTTTCTGAATGTGCGTTTACCGTGGAGCGCCGTTTCAGTACTCCCTACCAGGAACAGCTTTATCTGGAGACCCAGGGAGTAGTGGCGGTAATGCAAGAACAGAAGATGCACATATACGGTTCGATTCAGTGTCCCTTCTATGTACGTAAGGCGGTATCTGCGGTGCTGGGAATGCCTCTTGCCTCGGTGCGGGTCATACAAACTGCCATAGGGGGCGCTTTCGGCGGAAAAGAAGATGTGCCCAATGAACACTGCAGTGCTGCTGCTCTGCTGGCTTTGAAAACCGGACGACCGGTCAAGATAGTCTACGACCGTACGGAGGATATCCAGCGGTCCAGTAAACGGCACCGCATGTTCATGACGTACCGTTATGGATGTGACCGGGAAGGACGTCTAAAAGCGGCAAAAGCAGAAATATATGCCGATATTGGCGCCTATGCCACTCTTTCTCCCGCCGTCATCTTTCGTTCTTTTGCGCATGCCCTGGGTCCGTATGTGATTCCCAATGCGCATGTTGATATTTATGGAGTCTACACCAATAACCAGCCGGTCGGCGCCTTTCGGGGGTTTGGCACTCCTCAGGTTGTCTCTGGGCATGAAGCCATCATTGATGAGCTTGCGCAGAAAGCGGGCATTGATCCCCTGGATTTTCGAAAGAAGAATATCCTGAGGTACGGAGAAAAGACCGTACACGGGCAGAAATTGACTGATAGTGTGGGGCTGGAGAAAACCCTTAATGCTGTTGAACCTTATTACCGGGAAATGAAAAAAGAGGCTGAAGAAAACAATCGAAAAAAGAGCGATACCCGCCTGGGAGTGGGTCTGAGCAGCATATATTACGGCAACGGCCTGGGAGTAGCCGGAAAAGCGCTGGATGCAGCGGGTTCATTTGTCCAGGTGAATCATGATGGTTCTGTGTACATCTCAAATGGTTGTGTGGATATGGGACAGGGAGCTATAACCGTCCTCAGCCAGATTGCCGCCGAAGGATTGGGTTTTCCGGTAGAAGCGGTTTACCCCAATTTTAATGTTGATACCACTGTTGTTCAGGATAGCGGTCCCACAGTTGCTTCACGAACCACCGTTATGTGCGGCAATGCCCTTTTAGATGCTGGTAAGAAGATCAAGAAGCGGTTAATAGCGGTGGCGGGCGAGATACTGCGGGAAAATAACATTTCCTGCCGGGATGAAGACCTCACATTGACCGAGGGTATACTGTATCATCGTGGCGAAGAAGTGCCGGCTCTTAACTATCAGGATATCACGGCAGCCTGCCT
>PWGE01000339.1 GCA_003554345.1 Candidatus Sumerlaeota bacterium
CTTTTCGAACTGGAAGGAGTAACCCGTGAAATGGCTCACGACGCTCTTCGGCTGGCTCAACATAAGTTACCCATAAAAACCCGTATAATTACCAGAGACGAATACGGAGTATAAAAAATGAAAGACAAGATGAATTTATCAAAATTAAATACGGAACAATTGCGCGATAAAGAAGAGGAATTAAAGCAGGAGTTATTCAACCTGAGATTTCAAAATACCCAGGGACAATTAACCAATATTTCCCGCATAAAAGAATGCCGGCGCGACATTGCCCGTGTAAAAACTTTCATAGGACAAAAACAAAAGGAACAAAGGTGAAAAGAATGGAAAAGAGGACTCCTAAAACCAGAACAGGCTTTGTAATCAGCGACAAGATGGATAAAACCCGTATTGTCCTCATTGAGCGTTTTGTTCAGCACCCGATGTATAAGAAGCGCATCAAACAGAGAAAAAAGATATTCGTGCATGATAAAGAAAACCAGCTTTCGATAGGTGATAAGGTCAAGGTTATTGAAACCCGTCCGTTAAGCAAACAGAAACGCTGGAGACTGCTGAACATTATAGAAAAGGCAAAATAAAGAAGGAGTGGGATTATGATACGCGAAGGAGCCTATATAAACGTAGCTGATAACAGCGGTGCCAAACAAATACGCTGTTTCCGGGTAGTAGGAAGTGCCAAAAAAAGATATGCCAGGATAGGAGATTCTTTTATGGCATCTGTCAGAATAGCCGCCCCCGGAAGTAAAGTAAAAAGGGGCGATATTGTTCAGGCTATATTAGTGCGCTCTGCTCAGCCAATCAGCAGACAGGATGGCACCAGGATACGGTTCGATGAAAATGCTGCGGTCCTTATAAATGACCAGGGCGAACCACTCGGAACGAGAGTATTCGGACCAATTGCCCGCGAGCTTCGTTCAACAGAAACTAAGATTATCTCTCTGGCACCAGAAGTATTATAATCTTCGAGAGGAAATATTTATGAGTAATAAGAACAACATAAAAACCAGAATAAAAAAGGGAGATACCGTAGAGGTCATAGCCGGCGAATATGCTGGAAATCGAGGAAAAGTGCTGTTCATTCAACCTGGAAGAAACAGAGCCGTAGTTCAGGGCATCGCCATGGTAAAAAGACACATGAAAGCCCGCTCTCAGCAGGAACCAGCCGGTATTATTGAGAAAGAAGGTTCCATTGACATCTCGAACCTCAAACTGGTATGTAAAAAATGTGATGAACCAGTACGTACCGGGTACAAAATCCTGGAAGACAAAAACAAGGCACGCTATTGTAAAAAGTGTTCAGAAATTATTTAGTTCTCAGTGAAGGAGGCACCTGAATGAAAAAACTATATGAACGATATAAGGAAGAAATTCTTCCCCGACTGAAAAAGAAACATAAGGTAGATAATATCCATGAACTACCTCATGTGGAAAAGGTTGTTATTAACGTCGGATGTGGAGAAGCTGCCAGAGAAGCCAAAACTCTGCAGGCAATTGAAAAAGATTTAACCTTGATAGCGGGACAGAAATGCCGACTTTCCCGCGCCAAAAAATCCATTTCTAATTTTAATATCAGAGAGGGGATGGTAGTAGGTGCCAATGTTACCTTACGTAGACGCCGAGCCTATGAATTTCTGGACCGCTTTATTAATATAAGTGTGCCCCGTATTCGCGACTTCCGTGGTTTTCCCTTAAGTGGTTTTGACAGGCACGGAAATTATAACATTGGATTGCCGGATCATACTTTCTTTGCAGAAATCAACCTTGATGACGTAGAACAACCTTTTGGTATGAATATCACTATCTGCACCACTACCCAGGACAACGAACTTGCAAAATCCATGCTGCAGGAAATGAATTTTCCATTTAAAAAATAAAGGAGGGAACTCTAAAATATGGCTCGCAAAGCACAAATCGCCAAAAGCAGGAAAAAGTCGAAATTTAAAACCCGACACGTAAACCGTTGCTCTATATGCGGTAGAGCCAGAGCTTACTATCGTAAATTTGATATGTGTCGGATTTGTTTGCGAAAATATGCCAACGAAGGTAAATTACCCGGCGTTATAAAATCCAGCTGGTAAAGTAACAAGGAGAGATACTATGGTAGTCAATGATACTATTGCCGATTATCTGACAAGAATAAAAAATGCCTCTGAACGCAGGCATGAAAAGGTACAAATAGATCATTCCAAAATGAAAGAGGAGATTTCCAGGATTCTTGCACGAGAGGGTTTTATTGATCATTTTAAGATCCTGAAAGATGACAGGGGTTTTAAACAACTGACACTCTTTCTGAAGTATGATCCAAAAACCAAAGAGAGTGTTATTCAAGGGTTAAAAAGAGTGTCAAAACCCGGTATTCGGGCATATTCTAAATCCGCCGAGATGCCCCGGGTAAAAAATAATCTGGGAGTGGCCATTGTTTCTACTTCCCAGGGATTAATGACAAATAAAGCCTGTATGGAAAAAAATATCGGCGGCGAAATTCTATGTTATATCTGGTAAAGGAGGATATGTCGTGTCTAAAATAGGAAAAGTACCTGTCACCATACCTGAAAAAGTAGAAGTTACCATAAACAAAGATAATGTTGTGATAAAAGGACCAAAAGGAGAATTGCAACAAGCAATCGCACCCCTGGTTGACGTCAAGAAAAACGATCAACAGATCGAAGTTGTGAAAAAGGAAGATACCAAGCGTTCTGATGCTTTTCAGGGCCTGATGCAGCGCTTGATAGCAAACATGGTAACCGGTGTAACCGAAGGATATGAAAAGCAACTGGAAATAAACGGCGTCGGATATCGAGCCCAGATGAAAGGTAACAATCTGATTCTCAATGTTGGTTATTCCAACGAAGTCACTTTTACCCCACCATCAGACATATCCATCTCTGTTGACAAGAATGTTATCACGGTAAAAGGCATTGATAAACAACAGGTCGGACAAACAGCAGCTAAAATCCGTAAAATTCGGGAACCTGATCCTTACAAACATAAGGGCATTAAGTACGTTGGAGAATATCTTATCAAGAAGGTCGGTAAAAAAGGCGTATAAAGAACATACAACTGAGGAGAGAGAAGAACAATGGGCAATATGAATAGAAAACAACAAAGGAAACTCAGACATCGCAGGGCTCGTTCCAGAATAAACGGAACCCCTGAACATCCCCGTCTGGCTTTTTGCAAAACCAATCGTCACCTTTACGCACAAATAGTCGATGATGTATCCGAACAGACTTTATGTTTTGTAACAACCAACACAGCAGAAGCAAAAGAACTCTTTTCAAAGGGGAAAAATTACTCCAACAGTGAAGCCGCTAAGTATCTGGGAAAGAAAATAGCGGAAGAAAGCGCCAAAAAGAAGATCGATACTGTAAAATTTGACAGAGGCGGAAATATTTACCATGGAGTGGTAAAGGAATTTGCTGAAGCCGCCCGAGAAGGCGGACTCAAATTTTAGAGTTTTCGACAAATAAAAAAAGGAGGGTTGAACGTGCAGCTACAACAACCTGAACAACAGGAATATGAAAAAATAATCAACATTAACCGCATATCAAAAGTGGTTAAAGGAGGCAGGCGTTTTGGTTTTTCCGCAATTGCCGTTGTAGGAAATCAAAACGGACGGGTAGCTCTTGGATACGGCAAAGCCAACGGCGTACCCGAAGCCATTCGCAAAGCCATAGAACAGGGCAGAAAATCACTGGTTGATGTAAGTATTGTCAATGATACCATACCACATGATATCACCAATAAATACATTTCATCAATCATCTTAATGAAGCCTGCCGGTGCGGGTACCGGTGTTATTGCTTCCGGAGCAGTACGTGCTGTCGTGGAAGCAGCAGGCATTAAGAATATCCTGACTAAATCACTGGGAAGCAATAACGAGGTTAATCTTGCCAAAGCCACCTTTGAAGGTTTGAAGAAAATAAAATCTGTTGATGAAATAGCGCGCTTACGTGGTATTAAACCCCAACAAGTTCTATTAGGAGCACATAATGGCAAAGAAGATTAAAATCACCCTCATACGCGGATTAGCAGGAAGAAATGCCAGGCAACAGGCAACTGCTATTTCACTAGGATTAAAATCTCCCAATCAGAGTACCATTAAAGAATGGAGCCCTGCCATTCAGGGGATGATAGACAAGATACCATTCATGTTAAAGGTCGAGGAGGTCCAATAATGTTACTGGATAAATTACAATCCCAACCGGGAGCCACCAGAAGAAATAAACGATTAGGTAAAGGAAATGGTTCAGGAAGAGGAAAAACCTGCGGAAGGGGTCACAAGGGGCAGAATGCCCGATCCGGCGGAGGAGTAAGGCCGGGATTTGAAGGTGGTCAGATGCCTCTTGCCCGACGTGTTCCCAAGCGTGGGTTTACCAATCCTCGTAAAGTACAATATGAGCTGCTCAATATATCCCAGATTGAAAGGGCGTTTTCTGAAGGAGATGCCTTAACTCTGGAACTTCTGCGAGAAACATTTCATCTCTCTCCCCGGCGTCCCATAAAAATTCTGGGCGAAGGGAAGTTGACAAAAAAGTTCGTTGTGGCGGAGGCACATAAATTCAGCAAAACAGCCCAACAGGCTTTTAAGAAAACCAACACCCCCATAAAGGAGATATTGTGTTAAACGCTTTTTCCAATATTTTCAAAATCGCAGAACTCAAAAGAAAAGTCCTTATCACCATAGGGCTTTTAATGGTATATCGTATAGGGACCTTTTTACCCCTTCCTTTCATAGATCTCAATCAGCTGGGAGCTGTATTTGGTGGTGAAGGTGAAGTCGGCGGCACTTTTGTTGATTTTGTAAATATGTTTTCAGGCGGAGCTTTTCGTCAGATGAGTGTGATGGCATTGGGTATTATGCCCTATATTTCAGCATCGATTATTCTGCAGCTGCTGACAGTCGTTATACCTGCTCTTGAAAAACTTTCGAAAGAAGGAGAAGAAGGGCGAAAGAAAATCACCCAGTATACCCGAATCGGTACCGTGATATTATGTGTATTTCAGTCGCTGGGACTGGGCATCTGGATGTTAAATCAGGAAGTACAGGTAGTAACGATTGACAATCGTGCGTTCTTCCTTTTCATCACAATGATAACAATGACAGCCGGGACCACATTCTTAATGTGGCTGGGAGAAAAAATATCCGAATACGGAATTGGAAACGGTATTTCGCTCATTATTATGGCTGGTATTGTTGCCGGCTTTCACCTGGCTATTGTAGAATTATATGAAAAAGCATTTGTCCACCAGGAAATAGGAGTTTTTGGAGTCATTTTCATCTTTCTGGGCATGTTCGGCGTGATATTTGTTATCACCCTGATGACGCAGTCTATGCGCAAAGTGCCAGTACAACATGCTAAAAAAGTGGTAGGAAGAAGAGTTTATTCTTCTCAGGCAACCTATTTGCCTATCCGTTTAACAACTGCCGGTGTTATTCCCATCATTTTCGCCTCTTCTATTCTCATGTTCCCTCATACACTCGGTGGTTTGATTGGCGGAGATGACCCTGGATCCCTTTTTGCCAGACTTGGACATGTTTTTCAACCAGGAAGCATGTATAATCTTCACTCCTTTATTGCCGGGATTCTTAACTGGATAAGTGGTCATGTACCCGCTCTGGAATTCACAGTAACCATCTGGAATGCAGCAGTTTTTCGTGTTCTCAGGGGTTTTGACCTTTATAATATTCTATACGGACTGTTGACCATTGCCTTTTGTTTCTTTTATACTGCCATCATATTCAATCCCCAGGAAATCTCAGAAAATCTGAAAAAACACGGGGCTTTTATTCCCGGTATACGTCCCGGAAAACATACCACGGCCTACCTTGATTATGTTCTTAACCGTGTCACATTTGCCGGATCCATCTTTTTAGCATCGGTCGCACTTATACCGCAGTTTGGTAGTATTGCCTTCGGGTTACCATTCTCCATATCAGGTTTTCTGGGCGGAACAGGAATGCTTATCGTGGTAGGTGTGGGCTTAGACCTCATACAGCAAATCGAATCCCATCTGCATATGCATAATTACGAAGGATTCACCAAAAAACGCATACGAGGAAGAAGAGGATGAATATTCTGTTATTTATCGGACCTCCAGGTTCAGGTAAGGGTACCCAGGCAGACCTTATTCATGAAGAGCTGGGAATCCCCCATATTTCAACAGGCGACATTTTAAGAGAAGCCGTCAAAGCTCAAACTGACTTAGGGAAAAAAGCCCGGAAGTACATGCAAGCCGGGGATCTTGTCCCGGACGATATTATGATCGGTATTATACAGGATCGTATACTGCAACCTGACTGCAATGACGGATACATACTGGACGGTTTTCCCCGCACTACCAACCAGGGAAAAGCTCTTGAAAAAATGCTGAAAGAAAACCAGCAGGAAATCACCAGAGTTTTCTATATTGATGTGGAAGATGACATTCTTATGAAAAGAATCCTGGGACGGGAGACCTGTCATAAATGTGGCGCAGTTTTCAATAAATATTTTAACCCGCCACAAAAGGCGGGCATCTGTGATAATTGCCAGTCCGAACTTGTTACCCGGTCTGACGATAACGAACAATCAGTTCGCAACCGCCTTAAAAAATACAAAGAGAACACTTACCCTCTCTTCAAGCACTTTAAAGAAAAGGAATTACTGGTAAATATTGATGGCTCTCAACCTATTAAAGAGATAAAAACCCGGATTCTTTCCTTTCTGGAACGATAAATGACTTTGTTTCCTCTCAAGAAACCTCACGAAATCAAGAAAATGCGCAAAGCCGGCAGCACGCTGCGTTCAGTTTTTGATCAGATAGAACCATTGGTAAAAGCCGGCACAGAGACCCGCCATATTGAAGACAGGGTCTATTCTTTAATCAAAAAAAATAATGCCCGTCCTGCCTTTTTAAATTACGGACAGGGTAAACATAAATTTCCTGCCTGTACCTGCATCTCAATTAATGAACAACTGGTTCATGGCATTCCTTCAGGCAGAAAGATTGAAGAAGGTGACATAGTTAAAATTGACATAGGCATAAAGAAATTCGGCTATTTTGCAGATATGGCAAGAACGATAGTAGTCCCTCCCATTAGCGGCCGAGAAGAGGAACTGGTCAATACAGCCAAAAATGCCTTAACACAATTAGTCGAGGTGCTCCCCGAGCTGGATTCTATTGCTGATATCGGGTTATTTATACAGCAATTTGTAGAAAAACGGAATTTTTCTGTCATTCGAGATTATACCGGACATGGAATCGGAAAAGCCTTACATGAATCTCCCCCTGTTCCCAATTACTATGTGCCGGACCTCCAGCAGGTTAAGATCCAGCCAGGCACTGTTATAGCTATCGAACCGATGATATCTCTGGGGGATTATGTTACACAACAGCTGGATGACCACTGGACGGTTGTAATGGCAGACAATTCAAAGTGCTCTCATTGGGAACATACAATAGCAATTGAAGAAAACAGCTGTGAAATATTGACAGCATGATTTTTTGCAATATAATATTAGTTCGTAATTTTTAACAAAGGTGAGAATATACACAACATTATGGGTTCATCAAAAGCCATCAAAGTCAAAGGAACAGTTGTAGAAGCTCTGCCCGACACAATGTTTCGTGTAGAGTTACAGAATGGACATGAAGTAACAGCCTATTTATGTGGAAAAATGCGCAAATATTACATTCGTATTCTGGAAGGTGATACCGTCCAGGTAGAAATATCACCTTACGATTTATCAAAGGGTCGCATAACATATCGATATCCACAATAAATAAAACAAGGAAAGAACCATGAAAGTACGTTCATCAGTAAAAAAACTATGTGAACATTGCCGGATAATCAGACGAAAAGGTATTGTCTGGGTTATATGCAAGAGAAATCCCCGGCACAAACAACGTCAAGGTTAAGGAGGTTATACCGTGGCTCGCATTGTATCAATAGAAATCCCCAATCATAAGCGTGTGGAAATAGGACTTTTGCAAATTTATGGTATTGGACGTGCAACATCGAAGAAAATATTGAATGATTTAAAAATCGATGCCAACAAAAAAGTTGGCGAATTAAGCAGTGAAGAATTGCAGAAGCTTCAAACATATATTTCAGACAAATGCAAGGTTGAAGGAGATTTAAGGCGTGAGCTGAGTGCGGATATCAAGCGTTTGATGGATATTGGCTGTTACCGTGGACTCCGTCACAGAAAGAACCTGCCGGTTCATGGACAGCGAACAAAAACCAATGCTCAAACACGAAAAAGGCGATCTGGTCGAAGAAGAAGCTTTGGTCGCTAAAATCTGCTTAAAAATAAGGGAGTATGAAGGAATATGGCAAAAGTTACCAGAGGTAAAAGACGACAAAGATCTGTAAAGAAAAAAGTAAAAAGAAGTGTTCCTACCGGAATCGCTCATATTTTTGCAACTTTCAATAATACTGTAATTTCCTTCAGTGATGAAAAGGGCAACATTATATCCTGGGCAACCGGTGGAACAGCCGGCAATAAAGGCTCCAGAAAAAGCACGCCCTTTGCTGCTCAAATGGCGGCTGATCAAGCATCAAAGTCAGCAAGAGATGCCGGCATGAACAGGATTATCATTGAAGTCAAGGGACCCGGCCAGGGCAGGGAAGCTGCTATCAAAACTATTGCCGCCAGC
>PWGE01000210.1 GCA_003554345.1 Candidatus Sumerlaeota bacterium
CAGACTCAGGAAGACAGGGTTGACCCTGGTGTAGGGCTCCATATTCACAAACGTTACGGAAACAAGTATGAAAAAGGAGAGCCCCTCATTACTATTTATTACAGAGATGAACAGACCTTGCTGGAGAGCGAAAGTCTCCTTCGAGAATCCTATCATATTACCACGGAACCACCGCCAGAAAAGCCTCTCATTTACGAGGTGATTCAATAATGGGAGAAATCACCACTCCTCTTCCTGTAAAATTCATCTGCCCCATTATTCACTCGTCAGTTTACAGTCATACAGAGATTGTCTCAGTCCTGCAGGAAAATTTTGGGAGTATTGATTATATTTCTTCTTCCATGCCTTTTGATTTTACAGATTATTATTGCAAGGAAATGGGCGACAAACTGTACCGCTTTTTCACTTCGTTCGAAGACCTGATTGCCCCAGACAAAATAGCCGACATAAAAATTGCCACCAATCAGCTTGAAGAGGAAATGAGCCATAAACAGACAGGGGAACGAAGAGTCAACCTTGACCCCGGGTATCTTGAAACATCCAAGCTCGTCCTCGCTTCAACAAAAAATTACAGTCATAGAATTTACCTGCAAAAGGGTATTTATGCAGAAGTCACCCTCAGATATTACAACAAGGCTTTTCGTGATTTACCCTGGACCTTCCCTGATTACCGTACAGATGAGTATAAAGCAATTTTTCATCATATCAGGCAAATCTACAAGCAGCAACTCTAAATAATGCTTCGATTCTAAAGATGCACGCTTCTCTTTTTGAGCAAAGGAAAGCTTGGCAGTTGTAAAGATAAAATTCCCATTCTTTCTTTAGACTAAAAACCTTACCTTTCACCAGCCAGCACTCTTTTTACCTCCTGGGCATTTTTTTCTGCTAAAGGGTTTTGGAATTAACCCTTTAAAGCCGTATCGGGTATAATGAGACATTACAGGGGACTGAGAATAGACACTGGTCACAATACTCTTTACATCAGAATCTATCTGGAGTAGTTTTTCCTGGGTTTCGGCACCTCCCATCTCATTTGCAATGGTAAGATCAAGGAAGACGAGATCAAAAGGTCTTTTTTTCTTGAGTGCCTTTTGATACCTCTGCAGAACTTCTTCTCCCGTTCTAACCACCTCCACAGAAAAACCTTCCTCTTCCAGCATTTCCTTTACAGAGAACTTCCCGTCACGTTTTACTCATCTCAAAAAACGTCTTATTCTTCAATTTCTTCCAGATAGTGAAATTTTACAGCATCAGCAGAAATGGTCTCTTCTTCCGATGCAGTATTAACAAGTCGGACAAAATCACCAGTTCCTTCATCAAAGGGGAACTCTCCCAGCTCGACCCATTGTCCTCCATCTTCCTGTTGATTGAGGGATATTTCATGAGTATCATCCAGTGCATGAACAGCATATAAGGCAGAATCAGTGCGATCCTCCCTGGCATCATACCATACAGACACCCGATAACGACCTTTTTCCTGCAGAGAAGGTATCCAGATAACGCTCATTGAATCATCTCCGCCCTGTGCAGTTAGAGAACTTTTATTATACACATCACCTTCCTCAGTTACTGACCAATCCCCTACGACCACACAACCGTTATCGGTATGATCCACAACATTTGCAGGCAATACAAGCCAGGCGGTTACCGTACCCCGTTCGTTATTATCAGAAGGACTATTGACGACCTCTCCATCTATCCAGGCAGTTGTGGAACCACCTCCATCATAGTTAATTCCATACTCACATCCCAGGTCCAACAGGAGCCGGGCTTGTTCACTAAAAGTCATTCCCACGCTTTGTTCCTGTCTTCCATCGACTGTTACCAGAGTGACCTCTTGATCAGTTTCATTCCAGCCAAGCATTGTACGAGGATGACGGGTTTCATCGTCCAAACCGGAAACAGCCTCCCCTTCTTTTACCAGAAGAGGATTACCCGCCAGTGCATGGAGTATACCATTCCAGTCGGGTTCAACAAATTCCTGATCTTCAGTTATATCAGAATAATGAAAATTTCTTTCATGCGTTATACCAAAAGTCGGTCGGGAAGAACCGCGCCGATTAGGGGAAACAGATGCACCATCAATTCTGCAGTATTCCATAGATTTTCCATAATGATCTCTACTTTCACTTATCCCGAAAAAACTCCCATTAACGGCAGCAATAGCATCAGCACGGGAAGCAATGGTACTGGTACGAAAAAAGTATTCTTCTCTCTCCTGATAGGCTGGACGCAAAAGAACATTTTGATCAGAAAGATCAACACGGATAATATTAATTTCCCATCGCGGGTCTTCTGAACTCGCTCTTTGCCATTGTATTGCCGGCCCGACCTTTTCAGCTTCTTCATAGATAATATCCGAAAAATGCTCTTCACCCCACACCAGCGGAGCCAAACATATTATAACCCCTACCATAAGCCTGAAGAAATTCTTCCTCATTACCATACGAAAATATTTCATAAAAACCTCCTTTTAGAAAATAGAACCTTAAAATAAATTCAATCATGCCATATTAAAACTGCAAATATGAACTTTCATAAGAGCATTGCTTATACAACAATTCCTTCACTTTTACGCCTTCATTTGATTTACAAATAAAAATACACCGGAATCCGAAACCAAAAGTCTTTTTCATCTTATTTTTTCAGGATATGATATGGAATTATGGAAAAAGAGGAAGTAATATTTCCTTTAACAAAAAATACAGTAAAGAAGCTAATTGCCCTTCAAAAGAGCTTCAAAATTAAAATCATTAAAGGGAACAAATACAAAGGACTCATCGCAGAATATTTGCTGAAATTCAGAGAGGAGCTTTTCCCGGACAACCGTACAGGTAAAAATATCTGCCTCATAAAGAAAAGGAAGGTACTGAAAAAACCCCTTTTTCAACCTGAGTTCAACCGGCCCTACTTCATCAATTATAAAAAGTTCCATACCCGGTATTGAAAAGAGAAAGTGCGCTGCTTTCTGGTAGGCTATTTCTGAAAAAAAAAACTGCCATATTTTATATTATCGCTTTTAAAAGGGACTGTTCTCACCAGGGGGATAGGCGGGGAGTGTTTTCCTTTGTTGTAGAACAGGAGATCATAGCCTACTTTAGAGTGCTTTTCTGAGTAAACAGCCGGGCTCAGCCAGCCACCTGTGCTTTCGGAAAAACTTTGAACAACCTGCAAAAGTGAGGTTGTTTTCCCGGTATTTATATCCTCATAGAGAATGAAATTCTCTTTAGGTGCATTCATATAATTACACAAAAACGTACTGGAAAATAAACTTGCCGACAAATGCCAGAAAAAGCAAAAGAGAAGACCAACGCCAGCTCATTTCCTTCCAGGGCATAAGGACCCACTTTCTGGTCATAGAATCGAACATAAAAACAGCAAGCATCATAAGAGGCACATTCAGAAAGAATGCCATATGGATATGCTGAAGTTCGTGGAGAGGTTCAAGCAAGACAGCTGCCAGAATATGACTTATTCCCAGAGACAGCCACCCCGTCACAAGCAAACCGCTTAAAAACTTAACCCCCTTCTTTTCAGGTAAATGAAAAATAGAGGTCACTACTGCAAACGCCAATCCCTGTGAAAGGATTGCCATAGCAGGTTTAAGAACAGCTCCTGGATTGCCGGGAAATATATAGAGGTCGACAAGTTTAATCGCGGCAGCAATGGAAGATATGACAAAAATACCGGAAATAGAAACCCCTTTACGCATTGCTCTTAAAAGAAGAATAAAGGCTATAGAACCCATAATTTGTCCGGTATAAGGGAATAACAGATAGTGCAGGATACCACCCAAAGAGGCTTCCCAAAAACCCCATAATACCCCAAAAAATATAACTGTTTTCATGGATTTTTGCATCTCAATGTACCTCCCACATATTCCTCTCGTCTCCTGTGTTTTTACCACGAACTATTATACTATATTATCAAACAATACCACTCAACGATCTTTCATTCAACTGTCAGATAGGAGCAAAACTCTTTATAACGCATTTCAAGTTCTTTTAACCCGATAGTCTGCAGAGAGTGTATAGAAAAATCTTCAATAGCAAAAGAGGCAGTCACTGTTCCCCACACCATTGCCCTTTTCATAGTACTAAAATCCACCTTATTCTGCGAGGATAAATATCCTATAAGTGCACCGGCAAATGAATCACCAGCGCCGGTAGGATCTACCACTGAATCTATGGGATAAGCGGGAAGTAGAAATATTTTTCCTTTCCGGTTCATCAGGAAAGCTCCATGTTCACCTTTTTTGAGGATTACCCAGGAGGGACCCAGATCCAATATCCGGAGAGCAGCTTTCTTTAAGTTCAGCGCACCAAACAACATCCGGGCTTCTTCATCATTAATTATCACTGCATCCACCTTACTGAAAACTTCCAGCACTTTATCTCTCTGAGTATCTATCCAGAGCGGCATGGTATCGACCATGGAAAAACCCGGATTATTCACCTTTTCCAAAACCTGCAACTGAAGTTCAGGACTGATATTGGCCAGAAATACGTAGGAAAGTTCCCTGTAGGAAGGAGGAACTTCAGGTTGAAATCCCTCGAATACATTCAATTTTGTGCAATGAGTGATTCTTTTTGAAAAGTTATCCTGATAACATGCTTCCCAATAAAAAGTCTCTCCAGGAAGTATTTGCATTCCCTGCAAATCAAATCCTTTTTGCTGAAAAAAGGGGAGATAAGAATCCCTGAAATCTTCACCCACCACGGTAAGAAGATGGGGTTTACCAAAAAAGTGCATGGCATAGGCAGCATAGGAAGCCGATCCCCCAAGCACTCCACGCACATGATCTGAAGGAGTGGTAATACTATCCAGAGCCACCGATCCTAAGAGTAATACTGACATTACTTCGTAACACCCTGCATGAATTCTTTCAAAGTGACAGCAATACCGGCATCATCCAAACGATACTTTTCATAAAGAGAATCAGGAGATCCGGACTCTCCAAAAACATCGTACAATCCATGACGTCTAAATGCGCAGTGTATACCGTTCTCAATAAGGACTTCACCAACTGCTGTTCCCAATCCGCCAATGATATTATGATCTTCTACTGTAAAGACCTTTCCACATTGACGAGCGTAATTGATTATAGTCTCCTCATCAATAGGTTTAATGGATGCCATATTGATAACGGCAGCGGAAACACCATCCTTTTCCAATGCTCGAGCTGCCTGCAGGGCAGGCATCACCACTCCACCGGAAGCAATAACAGCAACGTCGTCGCCTTCTCGCAAAATTTGTCCTTTACCCGGCTTAAAACGATAATTTGCCGGTGATACGTCTTCTACTCCCTGCCTGGTAAGGCGTAAATAAGCAGGACCATCTTTATACTGACTTACAAACTCTACCACCTGGTGGGTTTCCATTTCATCTGCCGGCTGAAAAACCATCATATTCGGCAAGCCACGCATGAGATTGATGTCTTCCAACCCCATTTGACTATTACCATCTTCTCCTATGCCGATACCGGCATGGGTACCCACCAACACCACCGGCGCCCGGGGATAAGCAACAGACATGCGAATCTGGTCATATCTCCCTGTCAAAAAACAGGCAAAACTACAACAAAATGGTTTATTACCGGCAAAAGCCAAACCTGCCGCCGTTGAAATCATATTGGCTTCCGCGATACCCATCTCAAAAAATCGCTCAGGAAATTTTTTGGCAAAGAGTTCACTTTTAGTAGATTTACTCAGATCGGCATCCAGCACGACAATATTCTTGTGAGATGCCCCCAGTTCCTCCAGCTTTTGACCAAAAGCCTTACGCGTTGCTATTTTTCCCATAGGTTCTCCTCATTTATTGAAGTTCTTTAAGGGCTACTTGCAATTCTTCCTGTGAAGGAGCCACTCCATGCCATTTTACAAGGTCTTTTTCCATGAAAGACACTCCTTTACCCTTAATGGTATGAGCAATAACCACCTGTGGTTTTTCTTTTTCTTCCAGACATTGGTGAAAGGTTTTTTCCATTTCCTCAAGATTGTGCCCATCAATTTCAAATGTCCGCCAGCCAAAGGCTTCCCATTTTTGCCGTAATGGCTCACTATCCATTACCTCATGCACCAGCCCATCAATCTGAGCCTTATTATAATCTAAAACCACCGTCAAACCTGCCAGTTTATAATGTCCGGCAGACATGGCTGCCTCCCATATCTGTCCCTCATTACATTCACCATCTCCTACCAGACAATAGACATGTTGACCGGTTTTTTTCACCCGAGCTGAAAAAGCATACCCCTGCGCCACAGAGAGACCCTGTCCCAGAGATCCTGTGGATGCTTTTAAGAGAGGCATTAGTATCTTATCAGGATGTCCCTGCAAAGGAGAGCCCAGTTTACGCAGAGAGAGCAGTTCTTCACGCGGGATATAATCCATAGCAGCATAAGCTGCATACAAAGCCGGCACTCCGTGGCCTTTACTCAGCACAAAAACATCCTGTTTATCAGGATCGCTTTCTTGAGGTGAATGCCGCATAAACTTATAATGCAACATCATAATAAGGTCAATTGCCGAAAGAGACCCCCCGGGATGACCCGAGCCGGCTTCTGCCAGCATCTTCACAATATCCCGCCGTGCTTTCTTACACATCACCGCCAGGTCTTCATTCGACAGGTCTTTACGTGGATATTTCATAGGAAAACTCCCGCCTGCACAGAATTATATTTTTGCAATTATAAGTTATGCTACCCAAAAAACAAGTGTAAAACAGGTCGCAAACTCACTATAACCACAACACTTCCCAGAACATTCTTATTGCTACCAGAAAAAGAAGAAGGGCAAAACAATAGCGCAAAATCCACTGTGGTGCCTTAGCCCGAAGATGACTGCCGATTACCGTAAAGGGGATAGCCCCCAGTGTTAATACAAAAGCCGCTATGATATCCACATATTCATTAATAAAGTGGGTAATGGATCCGAAAAAAGAAATAAATATCAGTACCAGAAACGATATCGAAGTGGCTCTATACATATTCACTGAAAAATAGGTATACATAACAGGAACCATGATAAAAGCTCCTCCCACTCCCAGCAAACCCGAAGCAAAACCGGCTCCAAATCCTAATATCGCATATGCCAACCAACCACGTTCTCGTTTCTTATCCGGATCTGCGGGCATCTGCTTTTGTTTTTGAAAAAACAACTGAAAGGAAAAAAAGATTAAAAGACCCGCAAAGACAACATAAAGAACCGCATCAGGAACCAGATGAGTCCCCATCGCTCCCAGTGGACTCCCTAATACCGCTCCTGCAGAAAGCAAAAACACCGGCTTCAGAGGAAAGTTATAATACTCTTTATTTTGATAAAACAACCAGGCATTTGAAAACAAAACCGACAAAAATATTTTCAGGGTGGAAGTCCCAATTGCCTCCTTTATAGTCATGGAAAGTAAAAATGTCATAGCAGGAACAACAATAGTACCCCCTCCAATCCCCAGGAAACCGGTTAAAAAACCTGTGGTAGTGCCTATTAAGAGTAAGAGAAGAATATCCATTAAACCCGCTTGTTCATTCCTTTTCAGCAAGATCAAGTCTGGCACAGTATTTTGAAATATCGTGTTTCAAAATCTTTCGCGCAAAATAGAGGAATTCGCCCGCAGGATCTGATATATAGTACTGAACGTTACCGCTCCTGTTTATCCGACGCATATTTTTCTTCTTCATAAAGAAATGAACTTCCTGCGCCACTTGATGGGCAGAATCTATAATATGAAGATCTCTCCCAAAATAAGAACGAAAATCAGGCACCAGTAACGGATAATGAGTACACCCCAACAACAGGGTATCAATATTGTTTTTCCAGTCTTCCAGATAATATTTAATCACCTGCCGGGTGAGTGCAGTACCCAGGATGTTTTCCTCTACCAGAGGCACAAACAAAGGCGTAGAGCATGCATATACTTTTACGGAGGAGTCACCTCGGGTTAATACTTTTTGATAAACCTCTGACGTAATAGTACGTCTTGTTCCTATGACCCCTATCTTTTTATTTTTACTGGCCTGCAGTGCTGCTCTTGCAGGTGGAGTAATAACTTCAAAAACAGGTATATCAATCATGTCCCTAATAACTTCCAATCCCGTGGAAGAGACAGTATTACAGGCAACGACGAGCGCTTTGATATTTTTACCTGCCAGAAACTCTACTATCTGACGGGTATAATGAATGATAGTTTCAGGTGTTTTATTACCATAGGGCACCCTTGCTGTGTCTCCAAAATACACGTATTTCTCACCTGGTAGCAGCTGTAAAAGAGAAGAAAGAACAGTCAGACCGCCAACCCCGGAATCAAAGACCCCTATAGCTTTTTCATTACTCATGCATCCCCTTTATTTCCCAGGCTGCGCTCATAAATTGCATCGATATTAGTCAAAAAGCTGTCATATTGCAAAAGAGCATCAATTTCCTGGCTATCAGAAACCTGCATAAAATCAGTGTCATTTTTAAGATGGGACAGCAAAGATTTTTCATCATCCAGACATTTAAGGGCATTTCTTTGAACAATATCATAAGCTTCTTTGCGTGAGAGCCCTTTATCAACCAGATAGAGTAGAATTTTTTGAGAAAAGACCAGTCCTTTATTGGCTTTCAGATTATTCCGCATATTATCCGA
>PWGE01000334.1 GCA_003554345.1 Candidatus Sumerlaeota bacterium
AAAAATTTGCGGTTACAAAAAGTACTATTCATGAAATTATCGATGAGTTCATAAAGGCTTTACCACCATTTATCGGGAGCAAACTATTATTATCCTCCTGCGAAAGTTGAAATAATAAGTAATAGATAATAAGTAATAGATAATAAGTAATAGATAATAAGTAAGAGATAATAAGTAAGAGGGAATAAGGAATAGGGAATAGATAATAGAGAATAAGTAATAGTTATAATGTCCGGATAAGAAAGAAGATACCCAACCTTTCAATCACCCGGATTGTTACAAATAGAGGAAAAGAATAACTGGTTTTAGGGGGCGAAACCAGGAAAAATAATTTTTCTTGCTGTCCAGAGTATTCTGAGGTATAATATTGAAGAGGAATGCTCTATTTAATTCCAATAGATCCTTGCCAGAAGTTAATGTTAATACAGAGCACATAACATACTCTGGTAAATGAGGAGCTTAAGATGGTGAAAACGAAGGATATTTTTGAGCAAGCAATATCGCTGCCAGTAGAAACACGGGCTCAGCTTATTGATAAACTGTTGCAAAGTATTCATCCTGTTCAGAAGGAAGTTGACGAAATCTGGGCGGTAGAAGCAGAAAAAAGGGTGGAAGAAATAAAAAGTGGTAAAGTGAAAACTATACCGGGGGATAAAGTCTTTAAGAAAATATCCGGCAGGTAAAGACTTTGAAATATTCTTTCCATCCTGCAGCCCTAAAGGAATTTACTAAGGCAATTGATTATTATAATGAATGCCAGAATGGGCTTGGGATAGAGTTTGCCAGAGAGGTTTACCTGGCCATTCAAAATATTCTCGCCTTTCCTCTGGCATGGTACCCTCTTTCGACGAATACCAGAAGATGCCTGATAAACCGCTTTCCTTATGGTATTATTTATCATATTGCAGACCAGGAGATCCATATAATTGCTGTGATGCACCTTAGCAAACAACCTGGATATTGGGACAAAAGAAAAAATAACCGGCAATAGGCTTCTTTCAGCATGCCTCTTAAGATTCTGGCAGGTCTCCAACGGCAGTATTTTTCCCGTATCTAATCACTTTTTTTTCGAACATTCTATTTTCAACCACCCCATTCGTAACCTATTTAACAGTGCCTTATGACTGCGTGTAAAACAACTTTACATATATTTTGACAAATGTCTTTACATAGGGTACAATGGTTACATAAGAATCAATTGTGTATATACCCATTTTGGAGAATAATTTATGCCTGAAAAACGAGAGGCTGACCAGGAGAAAATAAGGGACATTTTAATAAAGCGCGGTTATAAAAACGGCAAACCGCCGCCCGGTTATGAGGTTCATCATATTATATCCCTTGCAAAAGGGGGAAAAGATACGCCGAAAAATATACGGATTATAAAAAAGACAGCCCCGCAAAATATACATATTAATCGCAAAAGCGAGGTGAAATACAACTATGATCGGGCAATTTATACAACAGCAGCGGACAAAACGCAATATTACACAGGAATATCTTGCGTCAGAACTTGGTATCTCCCGTCCTACTTTCCTGCAAATTGAGCGCGGGGAACGTGACCTTACCGTACCTGAAGCTAAAAAGCTGGCTTCTATTTTTGATATGACTCTGGAAGAGCTTATTTCTGAAAAAGAACCAGAAAGACGTGTTGCAATTGAGAAGAAAACCCCTGAAAAACCCGAAAGTCTGCAAATTCGCGTTACCCGGAAAAGGCTTGGTACATTCAAGCAGGTTCTGCTTTATGTATTAAACGAAGTCGGTGCGAAACAGAATTTTGGAGAGACAGTACTTCATAAGCTGCTCTATTTTATCGACTTTGATTATTACGAAAAATATGAAGAGAACCTGATGGGCGCAACTTATATTAAGAACCACCATGGTCCTACATCCGTTGAGCTGGGGCCCATAATGAAAGAGATGCAGGAACAGGGCGAGATAGAACCAGTAAAGAGCCGGTATTTCAAATATCAGCAAAAAAAGTATTTGCCACTTAAAGCGCCCAATCTCGATATTCTCTCCGCACGCGAGATTTACCATATTGACAAAGTACTGGCACGCCTTTCAGATAAAAATGCTGCTGAATTAGAGAGGTATTCCCACGGAGATATACCCTGGATAGTTGCAGAGGACGGTAAACCGCTTTCTTACGAGAGCGTCTTTTATCGTGATGAAAGATACTCCGTAAGAAGCTATGATGATACACTTTGATGAGTTGCCGGAATTTCGGAAAGACTTCAAACGCCTTGTAAAAAAATACAAATCTCTTCCGGAAGATTTGCAGGAATTTCGCAATGTAATTTCCACTGTTCCTCTTGGTACCAGCAAACATTTCTCTGTTATTATACGAACAGAAATTCTATACATCATAAAAGCCCGTTTCTTTTGCAGGTACTTAAAAGGATCTTCTCTGCGAATTATTTATGCTTATTTTGAAGACAAGAAAACAATCGAATTCCTTGAGCTGTATTACAAGGGAGACAAGGAGAACGAAGATTATGAGAGGATTCAGAAATACCTGGTAAGTAATAAGTAATAAGTAATAGAGAATAGGTAATAAGTGATAGATGATAAGTGATAGATAATAGGTAATAGTTATAATGTCCGGATAAGAAAGAAAATACCCTACCTTTTAATCACCCGGATTGTTACAAATAGAGGAAAAGAATAACTGGTTTTAGGGGGTGAAACCAGGAAAAATAATTTTTCTTGCTGTCCAGAGTATTCTGGGGTATAATGAAGCAGGTTAATAAGGAATTTTTAAAAATAACTTCATAAAGGCCGTACGATGAAAGCAGAATTTACAGCAATAATAGAGCCGGCTCCTGAAGGAGGGTTCTGGGCAATATGTCCGGAGGTTCCCGGCGCTAATGGTCAGGGAGAAACAATCGAGGAAACCAGGGAGAATCTGCGACATGCAATTATATTGATTCTTGAGGATCGTAAAGCCGACATCCTGCGCGGTTTGCCTGAAGACGCTATTCAGGAAAAAGTAACAATCGAAGAATGAAAAGACGGGACCTCGAGCGCAAGCTGAGAATAGCCTGTTGTTATCTGAAGCGGGAGGGAAGTTCTCACTCTCTCTGGATTAATCCTAAAAACGGAGTTATAGAGTCAATTCCACGTCATAATGAAATTAAGGAACCTCTGGCACAAAAAATATTGAAAAACATGAATGCCGAATAGATGACCGCGAACTTTATTACATCAGAAGTTGATATTCTTGCTCAAGACTTTTAAAACGATTTCTTGTACCTTCCGGGATATACTGATCGCCTGAAGGCTTTCTGTAAGATCTGGTTCTGGTTGATCTCCAGGATAACGCAGCTCCACACCGTAGGGGGTAAGATTTTCTGCTTCCTTCAGAGCATTGGCAGTTTTGGGATCCACTTCTTCAAGGAGTTTTAGAAGTAATTCGATGGCATGTGTTTTAGGAAATTCTACCTGGTGCCAGGTTAGGAGAGCCTTCAAATATTTTTCTGCTGCCTGCTGAGCGTGGAAACAGGCTGGATACAGTAATTGAGGCTGTAAATCAAGGAGAGCTTCTCCAGCTTTTATATCCTGCTCAGCCTTATTCAGCCACCCTTTTACAATAGCCTGTTTAACCTTTTCATTCTGCCTCATAAATGACTTTTCCATATTTATTTGCAGGGTATGCAATACCTCCGATTACATGCTTGCTTTCCTCGAACCACTTTTTTGAAATGACAATAACATCAAAAGGATAGCCGAGTTCGCAGAGTTTTTTACGTAAACGGAGGCTTTCCTTTCGCTGATCGCCGGGAGACTTTTCAACAACCAGCAGGTCAATATCACTGTCAGGAGCAATCTCCCCGCTGGCAGAAGACCCAAAAAGAATTATTTTCTCCGGCGACGTCAAAGATAATATCCGCTGAATAATCTCTTCCAGCATTGTGGCATCAAGCTTTATATTAGTCTCCATTCAGAGATTTCCCCCCGATGAATAATTCAATCTCCTATATTAAAACATGCAAAATAAAAGAGTACAGATTATTTTTATCAAAAAGCAGGTATAATTATCAATTGTCTGTCCTATAACACTCGGATGACAACTTGTTATTGTCATTAAAAAAACATCGTGATAAAATATATATAGAGGTAAATAATCCCTTAGACTGGATTAAGGAGGTTATATAGTGAAAACGAAAATTGAAAATATGACACCTAAAGAAATCCGTTTAGCTGGTTATGAAGCACTAAAGGAAAAGTTGGGCGTTGTCGGCATGATCAGGTTTATGCAAGATATTGACAAAGGATATGGAGACTATACAAAAGATCGCCATAAATGGCTTGGCAATCCTGATTTGGATGAAATCGCGAACGAAATAAAGAAAACAGGCAAATAAAAGGTCACTTTTTAAACAGCTTCGTTAAGCCTGTATATCATTTATCTAAATAATAATATCAGAAGTTGATATTCTTGCTCATCATATTCTGGCGACACATCACTTTCTCTCATACAAATTGTTTCCGTCTACGAATATTTGCCACCTACATTTAAACTAAATTTTTCACTGAATGTATAACTAAAACCTGTTCCTATATGATGTCTCAAAATACTGGAAAGAAGTGGTTGAGCTTTTCTGGAAGGAACAGGACTGCTTCCATAGCTGTAGTTTCTGCTTTTTCTATATTTATTTACCCATTTTCTTTTCTATGGAACCTAATATATCGTGCATACTAAAGAAAAGAATCCACGCTTCGCAAAATATTCGCCATAAAAGATTGCCAACTATTAATACTCCTATACCATAAACCTCAACCTCAGAGTCTTCATTTATAACCATCAAGATCCCAGTTAGTGTAATAAAGATCATCCCTACAAAATATATGAACTTCATAGCGCCAAAAGTAATTAATATACGAAATGAGAAAAACTGTGAGACGATACTTTTTGAAGAGGTTTCTGATGTTTTTACATGATCTTGATTTTCCTTATTTTCGTTAATAGATTTCTCTATAAACATTTCATCACCTCTTTTTTCTTTTTCCCTTTTTTTCGATAATTGGGCATGATATTTTTCGTTTTCATCCTTTTTGAAAGCAAACATTACAAAAAATAATCCGACGGCAATTAATATGCTCACAATTATCGTTAGAAATAAACCAATAATTTTATCAATATGATATAAAAGTAGATCCAGCATTATTCCCACCTCCTCTTATAGATTATTAGACGTCTTGTTACGGTACCGGCAAATAATTACATTAAATAACAAAACAAAGATTTTCAAGCCCATTTTAAAAAATTTAATATAAGAATAAAGAAGGATGTTTACTTTCAAAAGTAGTTAGCACTCAAAAATTATTTTTTTGGTCGATTCCAGTACTTTCCCAAATTGATTGATGGTAATGGAGAATAGATAATAAGTGATAGGGAATAGGGAATAAGGAATAGGGAATAAGTAATAGAGAATAAGTAATAGTTGGAAACCCTTGAAAAGAAAACTTATATTGCTGGCAGGTTTAGGTTTCTCCTATTGGCAAACACCGACAGTAAGGGTACAATGATAAATTATCGTTGACCGCTTATTCTTAAGTTTGACTGATATTTGTCCAGATAAAGGCAGCATTTACAGGATTTAGAATCTCATAAATCACTTTGAAAGGGTGGAACTTTAAGACATGCAGAAAACATCAGATGTTCTTTTGGCGCATCTATAATTCCCGGCTTTTCAGATCTTTTTACCTGAATAACTGCCAGTTCTCAGCAGAGGTAACCCTCTCTTCATACTCTTTATCCCAGCGAAAAAGGCCGATAAAGTTGTTCTGTATGGCAACGGTCATATACATTTCAAGACGATTTTCTTCTCTCTCAAGATGCATGGAGTTTTCCACGAGATGAACAGAACCATCTCCCTGAATGGCAGGATTGATAAATAGAGAAGAATCGGTCAGAAAGGCAATTTCATCCCCGCTGTCCAAATCGTAAATTCCTATATAATCGTCCATTTCTGAGTCAAATTGGGAGACACCAAGATACCTGTTATTATCTGCGGCTTCAACCACATTGCTCATAAGTAAGTTATCGATCAACACTTCTTCATGACAGTGTGTGAAGAATTCTGATTCCTCTTCAATCAGTGAACCGTCGGCAGTATACCAGGCAAAAGAATTATCCGCCGAACTTTCCCAGACCCATTTTGCCAGGAACGTATCCTCATCCAATACATCCAGGGAACTGACATTGCCATGTATATTGGGAACCACTTCTGAAGCATTCCAATTCACACCGTCAAAGGTATATCTCAGGTAATCAGCATCACGGCTTCCAGTCATAACAATAATATCGCTGTTATCACCTTCCCATGCACCAAGAACACGTCCGCTTGATATGCTGCTGTTGTGGGAAACTACCAGAGGATCGTGGCCGTCTATATCCTCTTCTTCCCAGACCATTATTTCGGTAGACCCTCCTGAAACTGTAGCTATTATTTTCCCGGAGGGAAGGGCAGTGACCACCCGAGGCTTTTTCCCGTCAGGAACTGTGAGCTCTCCGAGCAGGGAACCATCCTCAAATGACAGCACCTTTAAGCCAGGGTTATCATCCCCCCAGGCAGCGACAAGAATATTTCCCGTTTCCGGATTCATTGAGGCACTGTATGTTCTGTAATCATCTGTAAACCAGTCGTATTCCCCCGCCATCACAGCCCACTGTTTTTCAATGTTCTTATCTATATCCGGCAAGGGATACCGGGAAGGTTCAATAAGCAGGGCATCGGCAATAACATCGTACCCTGCTTCATTACTTAGAGTTACTTTGAGGGGACAGTCCTTATCAAAGTAAAATGTGCCCAGGTCCTGCCAACCTGCTTGATTTCTGTACTGATCTATTTCCACCTCAGTTGTTTGTTCTTCATGATGAATGGTATAGGTTGCAATGCCGGTATTTTCAATGGAAGCCGGTATCCAGGTTCTGAGCCTGTAATACCCCTCATCTTTTAAGGCTGCCCACCGGACAACAGCAGAATCGTCATCAGTGGTATTGAGCCGGTAACTATCTTCCCGGGCAGTAGAATCCTGAATGATATCCCAGGTACCGGAGCGAACAGAAAAATTAGTGTCTTTATTATCAATTATCCAGCCCTCACAAGTTGGCGGCGGCTCACGGTCTGACCACTGGATTCTTGACTTAAAGTCCGACAGGGATAACCCATCCGTGCTAAAGCGCCGTAGTTCAAGTAAGGGAGTGTCCTGATAATTAAAGTCCTGTATTGTGGTCACCGCTGTTTCATAGCCGGCCTGTTCTGTCAGCTCTACTACAGTTTGATCATAACTACCATAGGGATAGGCAAAGTGAATGATATCCCGTTCCAGATTTTCTTCCAGTATATTCTTTGATTCAACCAATTCAAACGTTATTTCCGTCTCATCAAGTTCTGCCATGTGAGGGTGGGTATGCGAATGAGATTCAGTGAAAAAGACTCCGGCATCTTCCATTTCATGAATCTGATCCCAGTCACATCTTTCATGTACGGAAGGCCTGTCTATGGAGTCGGTTATGGCATAATTTATGGCAACAAAATCCCTTTCTTTTAAAACAGGATACGCCTTGTGATAGGTATCAACAAGATTATCATCAAAGCCAATGACAATAGGATGCAGGGGCATAATGGCATCATCATGGTACCAGTCCAGAAAATCATCCATGGTAACAGGAGTAAATCCCTCCTGAACGAGAAAATCCATATGATCTGTAAACATCTCTTTTGTAAAATTCATATTGGGATGAGCATGATAATAGATCATTGGAAAACGGGCATAGACAGGTGAAATAAGAATAATCACCACTGCCAGCCCTATCACCACCCGTAAAAACGCTATAAATCTTGCCCGTATTACATTCATCTTTTTCATGATTTCTCCAGCTGGTTTTCCAAAGAGGTGCCAGGTTTTAAAAATGCACCTTTCTGTAATTCAAATAATATAGTAATCAAGTTGAAAAGCAAAAAAATAGTTGAACATATTTCTCCTGCTCTTACCGTTTCATGTGACAGTTGGTAAAAGATGGTGCCGGGTAACGGACGTTACCTGATACGATTTTTCAAGGAGGTATATTTTGTGGGTCTTGCATTCCAGAGGCTGAATTGCCGGGTTAAGAATCCGGCTAAAAACGCCTTTTCAGGGGAGTTATTCACGCTGATGCAGACATCAGCGCCACCAATGATAAAAAAAATCCAGAAAAAGAAAGTATCACGCAAAGCCCGCAAAGCCGCAAATCCGCCAGAGGCGGACTTTCAGGAAGTCAAGAAATACCCAGAATCCATACAAGCACGCAAAGTCAAAAAAGCTCGCAATAAAGACCATTACAAACATTTTGAAAGAAACGTCAAATTATCGCAGGGGTAGAGACGCAATATTTTGCGTCTCAAAAAGGTCTTATTTTCAGAGGAGTTATTCACGCTGATGCAGACATCAGCGCCACCAATGATGAAAATAAAAAAATCCAGAAAGAGAAAGTATCACGCAAAGTCAACTATACTGAATAGAATAATTACCTTTAACCACAAAAATTATCAGAGTATGTTCCTGGACTGTCCGAATAGGATCTTTTAACAGAGAAAAAGTCCTTTTTTTTGT
>PWGE01000388.1 GCA_003554345.1 Candidatus Sumerlaeota bacterium
ACTTGCCGCCGGGGGATGTTCGGTATTGGTAACAACCATAAGAAAAATAGAACAACCCACAGCCAGCGTAAAACACAGATCCCGGGCAATATTTGATTCATGCGGAAACAAGGCAAAAAAAGAACCAACCATCACACCTATCAGATGACCTCCAAGAACATTTCGCGGTGAGGCAGTGACACTATGCGGCATGGCAAAGACTATAAATGCGGTGGCTCCGAATGATGCCACTATAATCAAATTTTGCTGGCGAAGAGCAAGCAAAGCCAGCATAACGGCAACAGTAGCCATGCCACTCTGTACAAGATAATTCCACCAGTAAGAAGAAAAACGTTGATCAAATAACTGTTTTAATCGTTCCATAAAAAATACATGTTTTATCCAGAAGACAATTTCTTAAAAAGTGTTCTGACATAAAAGCTATCACTTATTTTTATAATAAATATTATCTAATCTATATTAAAATTCAACAATTAAGTAATTTTATAATGAGCAATATTCGTCCGAATGATTTGTAACCAGAACATTTTCACAAAAATAATCTTGCCTGGCTCAAAACTGATTACAATAATGCAGTATCGGTTAACAACCCTTGCCTCTGAGACACCCTTCTTACTTCAATCCTTTTCGGGGAATTTTTTCACGTCAACGAAAATGTCAGAGCCAATACAGGAAGGAAAAATGGATTTACGCGGACTTACATGGACTGACATGGAGAATATGAACAAAAATACAATAGGACTGGTCAAATAAACCAGAGAGAGCTGTTTTTGCAAGGTAATCCATTTCCAATCAGGGCAGACTGTAAGTTGGGAACCGGCGATTCAGGGAAATCGGCAAGACAATAGTGAGGTAGGAGTTTTACTGAATAATGAAGAGTTTATTTGCAGGAATGAGACCGCCCTTTGTTAACCGGTAAAGAAATAATAGTCTATTGATTAAAGCAAGCCAACAGGAATTTTTACCTGCTTAAAAAACTACTCCTGAAGTTCTTTTCCCAGCAGTTCGTTGACCATTTTCGGATTGGCTTTACCACGGGTTTTCTTCATAACCTGGCCCACCAGGAATCCCATCACTTTTGTTTTCCCTTTTCGGTACTTTTCAACAGTATCCGGATTTTCTTCAATGACTTCCTGTACCACACTCTGGATGGCACTTTCATCCGTTACCTGTTTCAACCCCTTTTCCTCGATGATCTTCTCGGGATCTTTTCCTGTCTTAAAAACCTCTTCAAAGACTGTTTTTCCAATTTTTCCGCTGATAGTACCATTCTCTATCAAATTAATTATGGTAGCAAGACAGGCAGGAGTTACAGGAAACTCATCAATCTCTTCATCCATTTCTTTCAGTTCACGAAGAACCTCCGTCATGATCCAATTACTCACAGCTTTCGGTGTTTTACATTTCGCGAGGGTTTTTTCAAAATAATCGGCAATCTTCTTTTCATCGGTTAGAACTTCGGCATCATACTCCGGCAAACTGAATTCCCTGATAAAACGCTCTTTTTTCTCTTCCCGCATTTCAGGGAGCTCTTCTTTTACTCTTTCAATCCAATCCGAAGAAATCTCTATATGCATCAAATCAGGTTCAGGAAAATAGCGATAATCCTTGGCCTCTTCTTTGGTACGCATGCTTTTGGTCTTTCCCGTCACTTCATTCCAGAGACGGGTCTCAGGCATAATTTTTTTCCCTTCATCGAGCATACGACTCTGGCGCTTTAATTCATATTCCAGCACCTTTGACACAACTTTCATCGAATTGAGATTTTTTACCTCCACCTTTGTTCCAAAATCATCGGTATCTTTTTCCCTCAATGAAATATTGATTTCAAATCGCAGGGAACCTTCCTGCATCTTACAATCAGAGACCTCGATATACTCCAGAAGGTTCTTCATAGCTTTCATAAAGGCTTCGACTTCTTCAACACTCCTCAAATCAGGCTCCGTAACTATCTCGATGAGAGGAGTTCCGGCACGGTTCAGGTCCACGAGGGAATAATCGGCGGCTTTTTCTTCGGGATGCATTAATTTCCCGGCATCTTCTTCTATATGGACATTATCAATACCCACCCTTTTGGTACGGGAATCACCCATTGAAAAGTCCATATATCCATTGACGCCCAGAATATTATAATTCTGAGAAACCTGATAATTCTTGGGAAGGTCGGGATAATAGTAGTTCTTTCGATCAAAATAGGTTGGTGACTGGATATCACAGTTCAAAGCCAGGGCAGTACGAATGGTATAGTCAATAGCTTTTTTATTAGGTGCAGGCAAAGTACCCGGCATACCGAGGCAAATAGGACACACCCTGGTATTGGGGGTACCACCAAAGCCCACTTCACAACCACAAAACATTTTTGTGGCCGTTAACAGTTCTGTATGAATTTCAAAGCCAATAACAGGTTTATATTTCATGATACTACCCTTTCAGTTTTATAATTGAGGATACTCACGCAGATTCAGTGCCTGTTCAAGATTCCAGGCAAAATTAAGCAGAGATGCTTCTTTAAAAGAATCACCAATAAGCTGCACACCTACAGGAAGCCCTTTGTCATCATAGCCCCCCCTGAGAGTTATACCCGGTAATCCTGCCAGGTTAGCCGGAATGGTAAAAATATCACCCAGGTACATTTCCAGGGGATCTTCCATCTCTCCAATGCCATAGGCGGTTGTCGGACAGGTGGGAGCGAGAATGGCATCACACGTCTCAAACACCTTTTCAAAATCCTGCTTTATAAGAGTCCGAACCTTCAGGGCTTTCAAATAATAATCATCATAATATCCGGAACTCAGCACATAGGTGCCCAGCATGATTCGTCTTTTGACTTCATCTCCAAAGCCTTCTGATCGAGAGCGAGTGAAAAGCTCCATTGTATCTTCAGGATTTTCAGAACGATATCCATAATGAACCCCATCAAATCGAGCCAGGTTAGAACTGGCTTCTGCAGTTGAGATAATATAATAGGTGGCCACCGCATACGCAGTGTGAGGGAGCGAGACTTCGCGGCATTCTACGCCTTCTTGTTCCAGTTTATGAACGACAGACTCAAACACCTTCTTTACTTCAGGGTTTAAGCCCTTATCCAGGTATTCCCCGGGGATGCCAACCACTTTACCCTTTACAGGCTGCTTTAATCCGGCATCAAAATCGGGGACTTCTCCGGCAAAAGAGGTGTTATCACGTTCATCATATCCCGCAATACATTGTAAGAGTAAAGCAGCATCTTCCACTGTTTTTGCCAGGGGACCTATCTGGTCAAAGGAAGAGGCGAAGGCAACAAGGCCATAACGAGAGACCAGGCCATACGTGGGTTTCATACCCACCACACCGCAAAAAGAAGCTGGTTGCCGAATTGAACCACCGGTATCTGAACCCAGTGCTCCCAGTGTTTCTCCGGCAGCTACTGCAGCTGCTGAACCACCACTTGAGCCACCCGGGACCTTTTTCACATCCCAGGGATTAGCTGTTTTTTGAACGCTGGAATTTTCAGTGGAGGAGCCCATGGCAAATTCATCCATGTTTGTTTTACCCAGAATCAGAGCCTTGTTTGCTCTGAGCTTTTCAACCACCGTCGCATCAAACGGAGAATGATATTTTTCCAGTATTTTTCCGGCACAGGTGGTAGGAAAATCAGTGGTACATAAATTGTCCTTTAATGCAATGGGAATACCCAAAAGAGAAGGTGTCTCCGGATAACCGTCTTTCTCCAGTTCTTCCTGCAGAGCATGAGCCTTTTTCAGGACCATATCCCGATTGAGGGAAATATAGGCCCTGACAGTCGGTTCCACCCTGTCAATCTGCCGAAAAAGGGCTTCTGCAATTTCCGGTACGGAAATGCTTTTTTCTTTAAGCTTCTTTTGAACCTCTTTAATTGATAATGTCTCAATATTCAATGCTTTATTCTCCCATATATTAAAGTCATTCTACCAGGCGTGGGACCTTAAAATACGGTCCTTCTTTCTCAGGGCTGTTCTGCAAGGCCTTTTCATTAGAAAGCGAAGAACGGGGTTCGTCTTCACGCAAAATATTACCAACCTGCATGGCATGGGTGGTGGGTTTTACATTCTCCGTATCAAGCGAGCTGATTTTCCGGGCATAGGAAATAATCTCATCCAATTCCCGCGTAAACTGCTCCAGTTGTTCAGGGGTAAGTTCCAGACGCGCAAGAAGGGCTATATGTTTCACTTCTTCCTTTGATATCGTCATTTTGAAGACCTCTTTTTGGTTTTCTTTTTTTCTTTTTTCTTCAGATTGGCTTCCTTCACCAGAAAGAGTCGTACTTTAGAGTTTTGAGTAGCCGTTTTACTGAAATTTACATAGACCTTTAAGAAGTCACCTTCACCAAACTGTCCCAGGATCGTTCCTTCTCCATATTTGGGATGGACTACTTTATCTCCGACTGTAAATTCAGACTCAGTTATTTCATCATACCTGGGAAGGGTATCCTCATCAAGGTCATGTTCGGTAATTTCACCCGTTATCACCTCTTTAACAGCCTGTTCTTCAACATCTTCTTCATAGATGGGTTCCTCTTCCTCAGTCTCTTTGCGGGGGGTTTTCCCTCCTTCTTCTACTACCACTCCTGAAGATTGTATATTAATATAATCTTCGTCACCGGTAATATTTTCAAGAGCGTCTTCTTCATTCATCAGCACATCAGCGGCGGGGTCTTTTTTCTTACGTCCCCTTTTTTTTCGCTGTTTTGTGCCCTGTTTTTCTTCTTTCTTTTTCTTTGCCATTACTTATCACTCCTTTTGAGGGAATCTTTTGTTTTTTTTTTAAGAATATACCTTTAAAATTTTCTCAATAAGAGATGTTGTAGAAAACCCTTCATGCAAGTGAAGGGGAACCACTTCTCCACCATAGTCCTGAATAAAATCATTTCCCACAATTTCGTCTACCCGGTAATCACCGCCTTTAACAAGAACATCGGGTTTCAACTCACGCAGGATCCGTTCCGGCGTATCTTCTTCGAACATTGTTACTACATCCACATATTGGATTGAAGCCATTATAAAGGCTCTTTCCTGTTCAGGTAGAAGAGGTCGCTGAGAACCCTTAATACGTCGAATTGATTCATCAGTGTTAAGAGCAACTATTAAGCGATCACCCAGCGCTGCCGCCTCTTTTAAAAGACGCACATGTCCAACATGAATCAGGTCAAAACAACCATTGGTAAAAACAGTCTTCAAGCCTGCCTTTTTCCACTGGCAACGTATATCAGCTAATTGAACATTATCCAGAATAACAGGGACCGGTTCATTCTTCTTCAATCTTTTCTTCATCAGAAACCGATGTTGACTCCTCTTCGACTTTTTCTTCCTCTTGTAAATTTTCTTCAGTTAATTGGCTCAGTTTTTCACCGCGTGAAATCATTCCATCAAGCTGTTTCTCATCAACCATAATATTAAAATTAATGTTATTTAATATTTCTCTGGCATAGAGGTCTTTCAAAAAGGACAGTGTTTTCTCTTTCAAAGAATCAGCCAGCTGCGGTACATTATACGTGGGAAGGATTAATAAATCAATATCTAAATCCACCTGGTTTTTACGGTTTTTGACCCAGATCTTTGACAGTTTTATCTCGGGAAACTGCTTGAAAAAACTATGGATAATCTTTTTGATATTGCGCTCATCGAGGGTGACAGAAATTTTCTTATCCTTATGGAGCAGGATACCCTTCTTTTTACGAGGACGGAGCATATGCAGAAGAGTAAACAGACAGAATAAGACCACGAAAATTAAAACAAGATAAAAACCGGCCAGAAGATAGGCATGGTCCGTATCGAATTCCGCAGCCACCCGTGATATTTCTGCCAGCTGCTCAGGTAAAGCCAGACCAAAAACAGAAATAACCAGTAAAAGAATAACGGCCCAAAAACTCCAGAATAATTTCATTTTACATCCTCCTCATTTATATTTACCTGTCGCTCCGTTTCTTCATCATTCTCTTCTTTTGCCCTCTTTTGCTGGCTTTCGTCAAATACAACTTCCTGGATGATAACATCAATACTGTCAACTTCAAGATTGGCAAAGTTGCGAATAGCGCTTCCCACTTGAACCTGAATTTGCCGGGCGACATCCAAAACATTATATCCATAGAGCACAATGATCTTCAGGGTCACAGAAACCGAATATTCATCTGGATTCATCACCATAATGCCTTCAATACTGTCCCCTTTTCTCCATTGCCTGAAAAGACGTTTCAACCAGCATTCTGACACAATACCCACCACTCCCGGGACTGCCAGGGCGGCATTCTTAGCCAGCATCCCAATGACTCCGTTATCAATCTTTATTTCACCCAGTGATTTTTTTTCCAGCTCCATGGATATATTTCTCCTTTGTTATTACTTTACAATATTTCTTTGTTTAAGAAACCGGTATCGTAATTACCAGCCACAAAGACCGGGTTATTCATTATCTTCTTATGCAATGATATGTTTGTGTCAACCCCTTCCACTATCATTTCATCAAGAGCCCTTCTCATTCGCTGGATAGCTTCAATTCGATCAAAATCATGGACAATCAACTTGCCAATAAGAGAATCATAGGTGGGCGGGATAGAAAAACCCTGGTATATTCCTCCGTCAAATCGCACCCCCGGTCCTCCAGGGATCACCAGTTTTCTGATATAACCCGGCGAAGGCATGAAATTACGTTCAGGAGACTCTGCATTTAATCGGCACTCAATACTATGGCCATAGGTCTGTATATCTTTTTGTTTCACAGTCATTTTTTCACCAGAGGCAATCTGGATCTGAGCTTTTACAATATCAAAACCAGTAACAGATTCAGTCACAGGATGCTCCACCTGAAGGCGCGTATTCATTTCCATAAAATAAAAATCACCCTCCGAATAAAGAAATTCTATAGTACCGACATTTGTATACCCAATAGATTTTGCTGCCTGAACAGCGGTACGTCCCATTTTTCTGCGTGTGGTTTCATCGATAACTGGAGAAGGAGCCTCTTCAACAATTTTTTGATGACTCCGCTGAATAGAGCATTCCCGCTCTCCGAGATGAATGACATTACCGAACTCATCGGCTACTACCTGCACCTCTATATGTTTTGGGTTTTCCAGAAACTTCTCCAGGTAAACATCAGGACTGGAAAAACTCAACTCTGCTTCCGATCGTGCCATCAAGAAAGCCACTTCCAGCTCTTCTTCATCATACACCACCTTCATCCCTTTACCACCACCACCGGCAGAAGCCTTAATAATAACAGGATATCCTATCACCTGGGCGATACGTTTAGCACCTTTGAGATGTTGAACCACTGATTTACTTCCCGGCACTATTGGTGTTCCAGCCTTTTTCATTGCCCGGCGTGACGCCACTTTATCCCCCATCAATCGTAACAATTCGGGACGGGGACCGATAAATTTCAAGCCACACTGCTCACAGACCTCGGCAAATTTTGCATTCTCAGCCAAAAAGCCATAGCCGGGATGAATGGCATCACAATCTGTTATTGTTGCCACCGTTATAACAGCGGGTATATTTAAATAACTCTTACTGCTGGGAGGTGGCCCAATACAATACGCCTCGTCAGCAATCTGGGTAAATAGAGCATCTTTATCAACGGTCGAATAAATAGCCACTGTCTCAATATCCAGCTCTTTACATGCCCGGATTATACGAACAGCTATTTCCCCCCGGTTTGCTACCAGTATCTTATCTATCATACCATTCTCCAGTTTTAGGAAGTCGATACATACATCAGCACCTGTTCATATTCCACAGGGTCACCGTCATTAACAAGGATTTTTGCTATCTTACCATGACAATTAGCTTTGATTTCATTCATTACCTTCATTGCTTCAACAATACAAACGGTAGTATTCTGCTTAACTTCTGAGCCCACTTCCACAAAAGGTGGAGCACTGGGGTTCGGCGCACGATAAAAAGTTCCCACAATAGGTGATCTTACGGGAATTAATCCCTCATCTTCTGCTTGTTTCTCTGAAGATTGTTTACCGTTTTCAGTACTTTCAGAAGACTGAGGATTTACTGACGCCACGGGTTGAGTATCCTGGCTGAGAGGCACCCCTTCCGACGGCGCATGTATTACAGGCTTATTATTTTTTATCTCCAGCTTCATATCTTTATTTTCAAAATAAAAATCATCAATATCGGCGTTACTCACCGCTTCAATAAGTTCCTTGATTTCTTTAATATTCATGGTATGCCTCCTTCAGGAACCCGCTCTTTCAATATATTCACCCGTTCGCGTATCCACTTTAATGACTTCCCCGGGTTCAATAAAAAGCGGGATTTGTAAAGTTAGACCTGTCTCCAGGGTGGCAGACTTCGTTGCACCTGATACCGTGTTACCACGTATACCAGGCTCGGTATCTGCAACCTTGAGTGCCACTGACGTCGGAAGATCAATATCAAGACAACGATTCTTATAAAAAAGGAGAAGCACCTTTAAACCATCTGTGAGATAATAGATACTTTCTCCCAGAACATCCTCAGGCAACGCAAATTGTTCAAAGGTGTTTTCATCCATAAAATGAACTCCCTGATCATCCGCATAAAGAAACTGGGCATCTTTCCGCT